>JAUZOB010000378.1 GCA_030706665.1 Bacteroidota bacterium | reverse complement strand
TGTCTATACTGACCTGACCAAACAATCTGCTGTCTTCGGGACACACATTGAATTGCTGGAGATGTGTGAGCTGAAGAAATATAGGGATGAGGTAACTCCCGGAGAGGTAGAGGCAAAGATTGAAGAGTTCGCAAAAGCCTTCGATGTTTCACCCGAATGTGAAACAGGAGAAATAGAACGTGCTGCGCGTACTTCAGTTGCCTTGGATAAATTAGTATGCAATCGCAACCTGGGTTCGATGGCCTACTATTATGAAGGCGAATCGGGGAACGATTATGAAAACATTGTGACATCCGTAATTGCCGGCAATACATTGTTAACCGGGAAGAACATTCCGGTCGCAGGAGAGTGCGAGGTAAAGAATGCCCAGGCAATGAAAATAATGGCTGAATTTGGTGCCGGAGGTTCATTCTCGGAATTCTACCTGATGGATTTTAACGATGATGTGGTCATGTTAGGGCATGACGGGCCTGCTCATTTTGCCATTGCCGAAGGGAGGGTTAAATTGGTTCCGTTGCCAATCTATCATGGGAAACCGGGGAAGGGATTGTCTATTCAGATGACCGTAAAACATGGGCCGGTCACTTTATTGTCAGTTGTTGAAGGTAAAGAAGGAGTGTTTCTTTTGGTTGCAGAAGGGAAATCGGTTACAGGGCCAGTCCTCGAGATCGGAAATACCAACAGTCGTTATCGTTTCCCAATCGGAGCCAAAGAATTTATGAATCAATGGTCAATGCAGGGCCCGGCTCATCATTGTGCGATTGGAGTGGGGCATATAGCCGATAAAATTCAAAAACTTGGGAAAATCCTGGGAATAGATGTCGTGAAGATTTGCTAAGAGATCAATTTTGTTCTGAATTTATAAGCCCGCAAGATACGCTGCAAACAAATATTCAACGTGTCTTGCGGGCTTATATTTGGTTTATTTTAAACAATACAGATAATTAGATTATCCCTAAGTATATTTACTTAGAAATGTCAATTAAATATGTATATTTATTCCCTGCCGGATTATGGTACAAGCCTAATTGACATAAACCTAAGAAACCAATAAATGATTGTTGACCTATTACATAATGCTACATTATTAATAAGCCTCTCTGTATTTTATAGCTTATTGGTCCGATTCAAACCATCAAAATCTATCTACTTTAAAATTTATAGTGGCATCCTGTTTGGGCTAATTGCGGTTATAGGGATGAGAATGCCCTTACATCATCAACAGGGAATCATCTACGACGGGCGATCAATCATCTTATCTTTAGCAGGACTATTTGGAGGGGGAATAACTGCAACTATCGCAATTGTGTTGGCCGAAATTTACAGATGGCATATAGGAGGAATCGGTGTATTGGCTGGTAGTGTATCTATGCTGATAAGTGCAATGATTGGCCTTGTTATCAGACGTATATCTAAAAATAATCCGGAAAACTTGAGTGTGCTTTCATTCTTGGGAATGGGGATCGTTGTAACGCTTGGAATGTTGCTTAGTCAACTATTATTACCATGGCCGCTGGGGATACAGATAATAAACCAGATTTGGTTTCCGGTTATGGTTGTTTTTGTTCCTGTATCATTTGTCGTTGGAGTACTTCTGGGAAGTGAAGAACGCAGGATTAAGGCAGAACTCAAAACGATCGAAAGTGAACGAAAATTCAGAGAAATATTTAATTCAACCAGTGAAGCCATTTTTATTCATGATGCCAAGACGAACCGTATAATCGATTTGAATGAACGGACTCTTCGGATGTATGGTTATTTTAACAAAGAAGAGATCATAAACGGGAATATTGGCGATTTAAGTGCCGGAGAACCACACTATACTGAGGAATTAGCTCAGAAGAAAATGCGTAAGACAATTACTGACGGACCTCAGAGTTTTTATTGGCATGCTAAAAAGAAAAACGGAGAGACGTTTTGGATTGAACTTTCTATTCGTCAAACAATTATCGATGAACAAGACTGCCTGATTGCCGTAGCAAGAGATATTACCGTGCGTATGCAGGCATTAGTAAAATTAAAAAAGAAAAATGAAGAATATGAGACCTTAAATGAAGAGTTATCTGAAAGTCTTTCAAAAATTCAATTAATAAATGAGGAGCTTGAGCAAGCAAAAATAAAGGCAGAGGAGAGCGATCGACTGAAATCAGCTTTCCTTGCCAATATGAGTCATGAGATTCGGACTCCTATGAACGGGATTCTCGGTTTTGCCAACTTATTGGAGGATCCTGAATTGACAGAAGATCTTCAGCAACAATATATCTCGATAATTCGCGAAAGCGGTGACCGCCTTTTAAATATTATCAACGATTTGATAAACATTTCGAAGATAGAAGTCGGAGAAATGATTGTTAAGACAGATCCTGTTCATCTTAATCTATTGTTTGACTCGCTTCATACTTTTTTTACACCTGAAGCAGAAAAGAAAAATCTTTGTTTTACGCATTCTGTCGGATTATCTAAAGAAGAATGTGTTATTATTTCCGATAAGACTAAACTCACTCAGATTATAAGTAATTTGATAAAAAATGCTTTAAAATTTACAAAGAAAGGAACTGTTGAATTCGGATATTCATTGTCTGACTCAACACTTGAATTCTATGTGAAAGATACAGGTATAGGAGTAGATCCCGAGTTGTATGAGAAAATATTTGAACGATTCCGTCAGGCCAACCTAAATCCGACCCGATCGGAAGAAGGTGCAGGACTCGGACTCTCTATTTCCAAGGCATATGTAGAGATGCTTGGCGGCCGGATCTGGTTGGAATCTGAATGTGGCAAAGGATCTGTCTTCTACTTCACCATCCCCTATATTCAGAATAATTGATTGAATTCGAATTCCTTTTAAGGTTTATTATAGTATATGGCGAATACTGCAATCGCTGACGCAGTTATGGATAGATTGTCCGCAAACTATTTTAGTAACGCTGTTTTGGACGGGACAGGGAATGCTGCTTTGTCTTACCTTTCGGCTTTATAAATAGAATTCTTCGTCCTTCCTTATATAATACAAGAATACAGCATCCAATTTCCATTAGGATTACACTACCCTTCAACTACCCTTTGGGTAAAGGAAGGGTAGTGGTATGGTAGTGCGAGGGTAGAGCAAGTAAGTTCTCATTCCAAAATGAAAGTGTAAAGAGAAAGTCGGATTAAGTATTATATT
>JAUZOB010000377.1 GCA_030706665.1 Bacteroidota bacterium | reverse complement strand
GATTAGATTATAAAATAATCAGATATTACTCTTACGGGGAGATTTAAACGAAATGTTATTAGAAATTTAAAAAATTAGTTCATTTTGAAAGCTAATGCTGTATAATTGTAAACGAATAATATTAAAGCGTTATTTTGTAATAGTGCAGAATACTTGCGTGGGGTTATGGGGGATAAATTACTTTATCAGGACACAGTTTTATTTAGCAATATCTTCAATGAATATTATACCGATTTGGTGTTGTATGCCGAATCTATAATATTTGATCAGGAATTTGCACGCGATCTTGTTCAGGATATTTTTTTGTCCCTCTGGAAACAAGCTGATACCATTGAGATAAATACTTCCCTTAAAAATTATCTTTTCCGATCTGTTAGAAACAAAGCGCTTGATCATTTACGGCACAATAAAGTTACCGATATAAACCATCAACTCATCAGAGAAGCCGGGATCATTTCAGGCATACACCATTCTGAAGAAGAATCTGTAGATGATCAATTGTATAATGCACTCAATCAACTTCCTCCTCAATGTCGAAAGATTATAGAATTAAAGGTTTTCCAGGGGCTTAAATATGATGAGATTGCTCAAATACTTGGTGTTTCAGTGAATACCGTAAAAACTCAAATCAAAATTGGATATCGCATTTTAAGGCAAGCTCTGTCTTCTGATTTGTTACGATATATCATATTGGGCGCTCTATTTTCATCTTGTTTATAAGTAAAAAAGCGATTTTTTTTAAAAATAGTTAAAAGTTGTTCACCCGTTCCCGGGACTTAAATCGTCTTTATAGGGAGTGAATGATAAAAAAGCTTTTTTTAAGAAATAAATCGCCAGATGAATAAAACCATCGATTACGAACTTATTATCCGCGAAATAAATCAAAAGCTTCTTCCGGAAGAAAAACACGCTTTTGAGGAATGGATAAATGAGTCTGACGAACATTTGAAACTTTTCAATTCGATTCGGAAATATTATTCCGGTGAAATTGAACTTCAGGAGATAGATAACCAAACCCTTACGCATGATTGGTTGAATCTGAAAGAAAAAATGGATTCTTTAAATACGATCTCCGGATCGGGGAAGAAGATATTCATGTCACTTCTGAAATATGCTGCAATTTTAATTTTAATCTCTACAATTGGAATTCTTTGGTTCAATAAGAGATCTCCTCAAAGAACAACCTCTTCAATTGCTTTAGTCAATAAGAAGCCTGTTGTTAAAACAAAAGGAACGGTTATTATTCTAAGCAATGGAAACGTAGTGGCGGGGAATAAAAGTTTTTCTTTGAAAGAGGAAGACGGAACTCAGGTTACGAATACCAACAACAAGCTTAGTTATTATGGAAATGCGGGGAATAACGCCGTGTCTTATAATACAATTAAAGTGGCTCACGGAGAAAGATTTGAGGTTGTGTTGGCCGACGGATCAAAGGTTGTCTTGAATAGCGGATCAAGTTTTACGTATCCGACCTCTTTCTCCGGAAAAAATCGGGAGGTAACGTTATTCGGAGAAGCATTCTTTTCTGTTACCAAAAATAAACATCAACCTTTTGTTGTAAATGCTCCGAATGTACATGTCGAAGTGCTTGGTACAAAATTCAACGTTTTAAATTATGTTGGGGAGAGTTATAGCAAAACAACTCTGGTTGAAGGGAAAGTAAAGATTAAGGACCGGGCCAATAATCCTGTATGTTCATTAACACCGGGAGAGCAATATGCCTATAACACCATCAGTACCGAAGGGAGTGTTCAACGAGTGAATACATCAGTGAATACAGCCTGGATGGAAGGTCGAATTGCTTGTGAGAATGAATACCTTGAATCGATCATGAAAAGAATCGGAAGGCAGTTTGACCTTTCCATTGAGTTTGAACAGTCACAATTGAAATATATAAAGCTCTCCGCTGACTTACCAGCCTTTAAAGATTATCACAAGGTCTTGTATTTGATAGAAGAATCGTCGGGGGTTCACATGAAGGTGGTAAGTAACAAAATATTGATCTATAAATAGAAGAGGCTCCCCTTTTGGTCGAAGGGAAACCTCTTAAAATACCGAATAAATGTAATAGTTAATTGTTGTCGAAAGTTATGAGAAAAATTCTAATGAAAGAAAAGTTTTCCGGCTTTTCTCGAAGGCATCTTTTGCATCTTCGAGCAATAGTGGTTTTAGCTGTTTGCTTGTTGGTCATGCCTGCTTTTGTGAATGTTGGGGGAACCAGAATTAACCTGAGCCTTAAACAAGCCAGTTTGGAGGATGTGGTTCGTGAGATCACGCATAAAAGCGGGATGAAGTTTATTTATCAGGCTCAACAGTTGAAGGCTGTAAAAGGCATTAACATTCAGATTGAAAACGGGTCTGTGGAAGAGATCTTGAATGAAGTGATGGCTAAATCAAATCTAAGTTGGAAAATTGTTGACAATGTGATTGTCATTAAAACGAAAGAGATAAGAACTGAGATTTCACAGCAGCAACAGAAAAAGACTATTTCCGGAGTAGTTAAAGATGATAATGGATCTCCTCTTCCGGGAGCTAATGTTTTTATTAAAGGCACAACTAATGGAGTTCAGACAGATGTCTACGGAAAATATTCTCTTGTTGCGCCTGAAAGATCGGTAATCGTTTTCTCATTTCTGGGATATCGGAATCATGAAGTTCTGGAGACCAATCAGTCAAGTATAAATGTGAATATGCACTCTGACCAGCGTAAAATCAACGAGGTTCAGATTGTGGGATACGGAACTCAGAAGAAAAGAGAAGTAACAGGATCAATTTCTAACCTTTCGGCAAAAGATATTAAAGAAATTCCGACCGGGAATATTGCATCCCTGCTTCAGGGAAAAGTTTCCGGTATGAGTGTTATCAATACCAGCGGCTCTCCTGGTGGTGGTGGAGCTTCTGTAACTATCCGAGGATTTAATTCACTTTCAGTTGAAGGGGAAAGACGGTTAAGCTCTCCTCTTTGGGTAATCGACGGAGTTCCGGTGGCTAACTTTACTTCACCTGTAACAGGAACCAATGCGCTTTCTGATATCGATCCTAATGATATTGAATCAATCCAGATTCTGAAAGATGCTGCTTCCGCTTCGATTTACGGATCAAGGGCTGCCAATGGTGTGATTTTGGTTACGACCAAGCGTGGAAAAGATGGGAAGGCAAGTTTTACGAAG
>JAUZOB010000376.1 GCA_030706665.1 Bacteroidota bacterium | reverse complement strand
TTGCGATTTATTCTGATAAAGCTAATTCACTTCCTTTGAACGGTATTTTTATTAATCTGTTTCAGCATTGAATTGCATTACATCAAGGTTTATTCTTACATAAGAATATGATCATTAGAAGCCTGATGATATTCTCTTAAAAGAGTTCTGTCAATGTGTTCTTCAGAATGATATTGTTGAAGAATAATTACCGAAAAATTCAGCGATATCAGCAACTCATTTCACCGGCATTTTTCTTGGCAGAAAGCAGGGTATAGGCTCCTTTTACCACTATTCGGGTATTTTTAATGTCAAAACCTGCAGGGAGTGTTACTTCAGTATATCCATCATCGGTAATGCCTTTCTGTACTTCAACGATACGGTATTCGGTAAAAGGTTTGCCATTCTCTTCTTTGTTTCTGTTGAAAACGAAGATATAATCTTTATCATCAAAGCTTACAACTGCATCTGAAGGCAACGCGGTTACATTATGTGAGGTAGTTTCAATGGTCGCATTTACATACATTCCAGGCAATACTTTGTGGCAAACACCTGTGACGTTTGCATAAATCTTATAGGTTTTGTCAGCGTTAATCGACTTGCTTGTCTGATAAACAACAGCATTGAGCTGATTGGTTATATCATCGGCAAAAAAATGAATCTTTTGTCCAATGGCAACTTTCTCTGCATCTTTTTCAAACAAGGTCAGTTCCAGGAAAAGCTTATTGCTGTTTACGACCTCAAATAATACATCGGTGGGAGAGACATATTTACCAATGTTTACATTGACCGTTTTAATGTACCCGTTAATGGGGGAGACCAAAGCGATAGAACTCCGAATATTTTCAGCACGAAGTCTGGACGGATTAATTCCAATAAGCTTAAGCTTTTGTCCTAATGCGATAACCTGTGCCTTCAGACTTTTGTAGTTTGAAATGACCTGTTGGACACTCTTTTGTGAATACACATCATTTTTATAAAGCTCCGAATAGCGACGATATTCGGCTTCTGCAAATTCAAGTTTACTTTTTGCGTCTAAATAATTTTGTTGGATGTCAATAAATTCCTGATTCTGAAGAATTGCCAGTGTTTGCCCTTTCCGAACAGCATTCCCGGTAATTTGTGAAGTGCTCTTTACGAATCCTCCCATAGGTGCACAGACGGTGGCAAGGTTTTGCGGCATTACCGCAACAACGCCGTTGGTCTTAAGAGTACCGTTTAGAGAACGCATCTCAACTGTTCCGGTTTCAATATTGGCAAGCTTGGCCTGGTCTGCCCGCATTTCGACAATATCTTCGGGAAGAATTTCTGTTTCCTGGGCTTTATCTTCTGACTTCTTTTTGTCTTTGCAGGATGCTAACCCTAAAAAGAGGATTGAGATGAAGATGAATGAAATGAAATTATATCTGGTCATTGATTTATGATTTAAAATATTTTACCTGTGATAAATTCAAGCGAAACGATGGTCTGGTTGTAGTTGTTTAGTGCATCAAGATAGTTTTGTTTGATGCCTAAAGCCCTGTTCAGGTTCAGTACGTAGTCAAGGTAATCCATTGCTCCGGCTTTATAGCTTCGTGTTGCCTGATCTATAATTAAATTGGCTTCCGGAATGGCCTGTTGCTCGTAATAATCAACACTGTTACGATACTTGCTATGTTCCTCAAGCAGTGACTGGTAGTTGCTTTTTATCGATTTTGTATAGTATTCTGCATCGGTACGTGCTACCTGCTCTTTTATCTTTGAAGCTTTTATCTTTGAATTATAAGGCTTTGCCCAAATAGGAATTGATATTCCTGCCTGTATTCCGGTGAATCGATCGCCTGCCCCGAAAGTACGTGACACTCCGTGCACTTCTTGTGTGCCTTTCAGTGTTTGATTAAAATAACCGATACTGAAATCAGGCATCATGTGACTGCGTTCTAACTTGCTCTCAATTCGCGAAACTTCAACTTGTTGTTGCATATAGCCCAATGATGGATTTTGTGTAATCGCTACACTGTCGGAGACCTGAAGATAATTAGCCTTTGTTAACAGCGTATCGGAGGATTGAATTGTATGAGTCGTATTTAGCAATGTTTGCAGTTTGCGATTGTATATGCCCAGATCAGCTGTAACCTCTTTCAGTTGGTTCTTTACTTCAAGGCATTGAGAGCGGGCGGTAATCATTTCGAGACGATTGGTTTCACCTGTTTTAGCCCTTAGCTCGGCTGCCCGAAGGAAACCTGTAAATAGACTGTCCTGATACATCAATAGCTTTTGTTTGGAATAAAGAAAAGCCAGCTGCCACCATGCTTGTTTTACCTGAGTGGCAATATCAAGCCGGGAGCTGTTAACCTGCCATTCGCTACTTTTTACATTGGCGTTGTTCAATTCCTTTTGATTGATATAAACGGTAGGGAAGGCGAACGTCTGTGATACCGTAAAACTGTTGTCTTTATTGTAGGAATTGAACTGCCCGTATTGACTCTCGATGGTGGTTTTGGGGATATCCCAGGCTGCACCTTTCATGGCTTTTTGTACTTCAACTGAATATGCAGATGAACGTACCTGTAGATTACTGTCTAAAGCCATCTGAATCGCCTCGTGCAGGTTTATCTTCTTTGTGGGTTGTGCACTTGTCGTATTGAAAAAAGATGTACCAGTGAATAGCAGTAGTACAATCGGAAGTGCTTTTACTGTCCTGCGTCTAAATAAGGATCTGAACTGATGATTTGAGAAGAAGATGTAAAATACAGGTAAAATAACCAATGTCAGTATCGTTGAGGTAATGAGTCCCCCGATTACTACAGTTGCCAAAGGTTTCTGGACTTCAGCTCCGGAAGAGGTTGACAATGCCATTGGCAAAAAGCCAAGTGAAGCGACTGAAGCTGTCATTAATACAGGGCGTAATCGGGTATGCAATCCTTTTAATACTCTTTCGGTCGTGTCGAGTATGCCTTCTTTTTCGAGACGGTTAAATTCGGTAATCAGCACAATGCCATTTAATACTGCCACTCCGAATAGTGCAATAAATCCGACTCCTGCCGAGATCGAGAAGTTCATGCCTCGTAACCATAGGGCTAATATTCCACCAATGGCCGACATGGGCACAGCGGTATAAATGAGCAGTGCTTGTTTTACAGAATGGAAAGTAAAATACAAAAGCACAAATATTAGCAAAAGAGCAATGGGAACTGCAAGAATGAGTCTCTTTTGAGCTGCTTC
>JAUZOB010000375.1 GCA_030706665.1 Bacteroidota bacterium | reverse complement strand
TAGTGCTCCGCCCGGATTTCCTCTCAAGTCAATAATCAAATCCTGAACCCCTTGAGATTTCAATTTTTTCAGAGCTACCATAAACTCATCATAGGTCTTGTCCGAAAAACGACTCACTTTCACAAAGCCTGTTTTATCATCAATTTTATAAGCAACATCGACACTGTAAATAGGAATCTCATCACGTACAATATTAAAGTTTAACAAGGCCCTGATTCCCTTACGAACAATCCCGACTTTTACTTTTGTTCCTTTGGGTCCCCGAAGGTGCTGCATAACCTGTTGATTGGTTACCTTCTTTCCGTAAATTACGGTATCATCCACCCGAACAATCCGGTCACCCGGAAGAATTCCAACTTTTTGAGACGGACCGCCGGAGATAACATCCACAACCATTACAGTATCATTCTGCAATGTAAACTGAACTCCTATGCCGCCAAAATTTCCAGTCATCTCCTCTTCTACTCCTTGCATTTCTTTCGCGGGGATATATACCGAATGAGGATCAAGATTGCTCACAATCTGAGGAATTGCCTTCTCTTCAAGATCTGACATCGAAACGCTATCGACATAATCGTTTGCGATTAATGACAAAATCGAATTAATTTTACCGGAAGAAGTCAACCCTGATTCTGCAATTGACACAAAAGCATTTTTGTTTAATCTGTTTCCCAACAAGAAACTGCCCGCCGCAACAACTGCAAGAAGAAGGGGCAGATAAATAGATCTTTTCTTTATATTCATGTCACGTAATTTATCAATCTTCAATATCAACCTGAATAATTTCTATTCCTGCACGCTGAAGCAGCTCCATTCCATTTTCAAGACGATAGTTTTCTGTAAAAACAACTCTCTTTATTCCGGCTTGAATAATCAACTTTGAACATTCAAGACAGGGAGAAGAAGTAACATAAAGAGTTGCACCCTCACTACTGTTATTTGACTTGGCAACTTTAGTAATGGCATTAGCTTCTGCATGAAGGACATAAGGTTTCGTTTTATTATTTTCATCCTCGCAAATATTCTCAAAACCGGAAGGCGTACCATTATAGCCGTCTGAAATTATCATCTTATCCTTAACGATCAGAGCTCCTACTTTCCGTCTTTTACAATAGGAGTTCTGAGCCCAGATAACAGCCATTTTTAAATATCGCTGATCCAGAAGCTTCTGTTTATCTTCTGTTGAAACCTGATTTAGCATGTATAATCCCTTTACAAATCGTTTAAAAACAAAGGTAATATTTATCAATTGTTGAGATTCAGAAAGAACAAAAATAAAAACGTTCAACACCAATATAGGGATTGAACGTTTTTAGGAAGAAAGTATTTCGTCCTTACAATGCAAGATATTTTTCAACCATGCTCAATAAGTCCTTAGATTTAATTGGTTTTGCAAGATAATCGTCACATCCGGCATCCAAAGCTTTTGCTCTGTCATCCGACATAGCGAAAGCAGTCTGAGCAATGATCGGAAGATTTGGGAAAAGATTTTTTATTTCACGGGTGGCATCATAACCATTAACTTCTGGCATTTGAAGATCCATCAGGATTAAGTTGATATCGCTACGTTGTTTACAAAGCTCAATAACCTCTTTCCCATTTTTAGCCCACAATATCTCTGTTTTAAGCTTACTTAGGACAGCATTCAGATATAGAAAGTTTGATTCTACATCTTCAGCAATAAGTATTACAGGTTTCCGATCTTCATCCATATCAGTTCAATGATTAGATTTTCAAAAGTAACAATCGTTCAACATTTCTGATTCTTCATCACAGAGAGAAAGTCATTACTAGACTTTTATCATTGGATATCATTATTCTTAAATACTATTTTACCCATACAGATCAGTCAAACTTATATGCAATTCCCTATTCTCTTTATAAAGTTAATGGAATCTAAATGATTTATATTATCATTGAACAAATATTTTTCTCTTTGAGTTAACTAAATCATATTATTCCTATTCACCCACACCTCCATAAAACTTTACAAATCAAATAAATCAGCGCAATAATATTATTTTTTTACTGCAAGACGATCATTGATCATGCGAGAATTATATTGCTGAATAAAAGCCTTCAAATATGATTCCATTTCATTTTGTACCTTTCCTACTTTACCGACCAGGTTATTTCTCATCAGCTTATCAGATTTATAAAGGAACAACCCTCGTGTTTTAACACCATCAAACTGAAGAATATAGTCACCTGCAGTCAGCTGCCATATCCCCTCCAAATAATTAACACATTTAGAGGCATGTGGTGCAGTGAATAAATCGTTTCCGAATGAGACATATGGCTCCCTGTTACCCATATAGTTTAGAACAGTCGGCATAATATCGGATTGTTGCGCCGGTCCTGCATAAACGCCTTTTAAAGAATCGTCGGGTTTATAGAATAGCAATGGAATTGCAAAGAGTCCGGAACCTGTTCTAAATTCAGGAAATTCAGTCATCGGATTCGCATGATCGGCAGTAATTACAAACAATGTATTCTTGTACCAAGGCATCTTTGAAATCTTATGAAAGAAGCGCCTCAATGCAAAATCAGTATAACCAATTCCTTTATGAATTAGCAAATTCCCTTTAGGAAATCTATTCTCATATTTAGCAGGAATTTTATAAGGATGATGAGACGAAACGGTATAAACGACCGAAGCAAACGGCTGAGGGAAAGTATTCAACTTCCTCGAGTAAAACTGTAAGAACTCTTCGTCCCAGATTCCCCACATTCCATCAAAATCTTTGTCATTCCCATATTCAGTCATTCCATAGTAATGCTCAATCCCAGCCAGATTTCCAAACGAATTAAAGCCCATTGAACCATTGGGGGCACCATGGAAAAGCGAGGTATGATACCCTTGTTTTCTCAGGAGTCCGGGGATACTATTGAATCGGTCTGCCGAATATTGAGTCGTAATAAATGGTTCGCCCAAAGAGGGTATACTTGCTAAAATCGAAGGCATTGCCTCGATCGACTTCCGTCCATTCGCAAAAGCATTGAGGAAAACGCAACTATGATTCATCAAACTATCTAAAAATGGAGTATATCCTTTCCGGCTTCTGGAGGCATAATATCCTCCCATGTATTCACGATTAAAGCTTTCGAGTATTATTATCACAATATTCTGACGAGGAGCCGATTTAACCACAATAGGAGTATGAACCGGATTAAATATTGCAT
>JAUZOB010000374.1 GCA_030706665.1 Bacteroidota bacterium | reverse complement strand
GAGGAAGTTGTGAAATCAGTGCCTATATGGATTGGAATGCGAATATCGACGTTAGTCAGCAGCGAATTGAATCGAGAATCAATGAGGTTCGTAATACCCTGCCTCCCGACATGCAGATATCTGTTGAACGGATGAATCCCTCTATCTTACCGGTAAGTGGGTATGCACTTGATGCACCCAACCTCTCTCCTATTGATCAGAAATTACTGGCGATGTACACCATTAAACCATTCCTGTCACAGGTTGATGGTGTCTCTGAGATAAGGGTAATCGGTGGAAAAACGAAAGAATATTGGGCAGTATTGAATGCCCGTCGCATGAGCTCACTGGGTATCACCCCCGAAATGGTCAACACTGCACTTTCGCAAACCAACTTTATTAAATCGAACGGCTACCTCTCTGATTATCGATACATGTACCTGACAGTTACCGATGCGGTTGTTAACTCAAAAGAGAAGCTGGAGAATCTGGTATTGAAGAATGACGGCAGACGAATTGTCACGCTAAAAGATATTGCAGATGTGCAAATACAGGAGGCGAAGGAATATGTAAAAATCAACACTAACGGTCATGAATCTCTTTTAATTGCAGTAATTAAACAGCCAAATGCAAATCTGATCAACCTGTCAGAAAAGATGCAGGAGAAAGTGACAGAACTTCGTAAAATACTACCCCCGGGGGTTTCCTTAAAACCTTACTATGTCCAGGCTGATTTTGTAAATGATTCCATTCATAGTGTAACAGACAGTTTATGGATCGGATTGATACTTGCAATTGCCGTTGCCATTATTTTCCTTCGTTCTTTAAAAGCCAGCAGTGTAATCCTTTTTACCATTCCTATCACTCTTTTATTGACCCTTATTGTCCTCTATGCCTTCGGGCATACTTTCAATATCATGACTCTCGGGGCAATTGCTGCTGCCATTGGTTTGATCATCGATGATGCCATCGTTGTAGTTGAACAAATCCACAGGACTCATGAAGAGCACCCGGAAGAATCGTCTACTGTACTTGTGCAAAAAGCGATTCATTATCTCTTCCCTGCGATGTTGGGCTCTTCTCTCAGTACAATTGTCATTTTCCTTCCTTTTGTGTTGATGAGTGGAGTAGCCGGTGCTTATTTTAAGGTCATGACTAACACCATGATCATCATTCTGGTCTGCTCCTTTTTTGTCACATGGATTATTTTGCCCGTCTTTTATCTGCTCTTAACCAATAACTCAAATAAAAGCTCTTCTAAAAATATTTTAGCTGAAGCACATGAAGTCAAAAGGCAGCGATGGGTTTCTTTCTTTATCAAACGCCCACTAATCAGCATTCTATTCATGCTAGCTCTCGTTGCGGCAATTGGATTTATTGTCCCTCAATTGGAAACAGGATTCCTGCCCGAGATGGATGAAGGAAGCATCGTGCTGGATTACGATTCTCCACCGGGAACTTCTTTAGAAGAAACCGACAGAATTTTGCAAAATGTTGAAAATATTATCACCAAGATTCCTGAAGTCGAAGCTTATTCCAGGAGAACAGGGACCCAAATGGGTTTCTTCATCACCGAACCGAACCGGGGAGATTACCTGATCCAATTAAAGAAGAAGAGAAATCGAACAACCGAAGAAGTTATCGATGAAATACGGACGAAAGTGCAGGCATCGCAACCGGCATTACGCATCGACTTTGGTCAGGTAATTGGTGATATGTTAGGTGATCTGATGACTTCCGTTCAGCCAATTGAAGTAAAGGTGTTTGGACACGATCAACAAATACTACAGACACTCTCAAAACAGGTCGCTGCAGAAGTTGAAAAAGTACAAGGTACCGCCGATGTATTTAACGGAATTGTTATTGCCGGTCCGTCCATCTCCATTGAACCGAATGCTACGGCATTAGCTCAATTCGGAGTTACACCCGCCAATCTTCAGTATCAGTTGCAACTGGCTCTCGAAGGGAACATTGCTGGATCTGTCCAGGATAAAGATCAATTTTCAAATCTGAGATTGGTTTATCCGGGAAATAAGAAACTAAGCGTTGAGGATATTAACCGGTTACAGATTTTTTTACCCAATGGGAAGCTTATCCCTGTAAGCTCTTTGGCAAAAATAAAACTAAATACCGGCGATGCTGAAATTGAGAGGGAAGATCTTCAGTCTGTCGGTGTTATAACCGGTCGTTTAAATAGCCGTGACTTGGGGAGCGTAATGAAAGATATCCAATCCAAGGTAACCAAAAATGTAATTCTGCCGAAAGGATATAATGTAACATACGCCGGAGCATATGCCAACCAACAGCAATCTTTCCATGAACTCCTAATTATTCTGATTACCTCCAGTCTGCTTGTTTTTTGTGTGATACTTTTTCTCTTTAGAGACTTCAGGGTTTCCTTTACCATTCTTCTAATTTCCGTACTGGGAATCAGTGGTAGTTACCTCGGGCTTTTCTTAACCCACACTCCTCTAAACGTGGGAAGTTATACCGGACTGATCATGATCGTTGGGATTATCGGTGAAAATGCAATCTTCACCTTCCTGCAATTTCGTGAATCATATCGTGAAACACACGACCTGGACAAGTCGATCGTCTACTCCATCTCTACTCGTTTACGCCCTAAATTAATGACTGCATTGGGAACGATTATCGCCCTAATGCCATTAGCCATGGGAATCGGAACCGGAGCCCAGATGCATCAGCCTCTTGCAATAGCTGTTATCGGGGGATTTCTGATTGCACTCCCCTTATTGCTGATTGTACTGCCAACTCTTATCCGGTTTATTTACATAATCCAGTCACGATCTAGCAAATAACAGAGCAGATGCCGTTATTCCCATATTCTACCTGAATCGTTGCATGTCCGATTTCAAATCGTTCATGCAATTGTTTTTGAATGTTTGTTATAAAAGCAATATCGGTCTGGCAATTTGTAGATAAATGAACAGTAAGAGCTGCATCAGTAGTACTTAAAGCCCAAATATGCAAATCATGCACATCTGTTACTTCCGGCAAACTCTCGAAATACTGTCGGACCGCCTGTATATCTATATCCTCAGGCACAGCATCAAGAGCCAAATTTACAGAATCTATCAACAGATGATACGAACTATACAGTATGACTCCGATAATTGCAATCGAGACAAACGAATCAACCTTGGAAACACCGGTAAAAGCTACCACAATACCAGAAACAACAACACCCAAGGAT
>JAUZOB010000373.1 GCA_030706665.1 Bacteroidota bacterium | reverse complement strand
CCGTTGTACTGCGAGGTACCGGGGGTTCGAATCCCTCTCTCTCCGCAACGATCTTTTACACGGGTGTAGCTCAGTTGGTAGAGCACTGGTCTCCAAAACCAGGTGTCGGGCGTTCGAGTCGCTCCTCCCGTGCTACACTTAGAAAAAATTAAAAAAAGAGGTTATCTCAGTCAATGAGGTAACCTCTTTTTTATATCCCCCAGATTTCGGATCAACGTAAAAATGGATCAACTTAGGAGCAAGCAGGATTCTTAGGGAGCAAAATATAAAATCCCATCTTTGCAATCTCAACCGACACATGATGACAGAAGATAAGTAGGATCAAGTAGGATTCTTAGGGGATATGCATCTTCAGAATTAAAATGGCATAGATTATCTGATGTAGTTATATATAAAGACGAGAAGTTAATTGTAAAACTCCCACATACCCGATAAAAGGACAATAATGAAAGCTTTGAATGGATCGGGAAAAGTAATTGAGAAACAATAAAAGCTGCCCTGAATAGGACAGCTTTTATTGTTATGAGCCGAAGACGGGAATTGAACCCGTGACCCCGTCCTTACCAAGGACGTACTCTACCCCTGAGCTACTTCGGCAACAATCTGTTTTTAAAAGACGGCTGCAAAAGTAGAAATATTTCCTTTCGAACAAAGCATATTTACCAGATTTGTGCAATAAAAAAGTGCCGGAACATCAGCATTTCCGGCACATCCAATTGTAAATACCTCAAACACAAATTACAGGAACCTTAAAGTCCCAGTAATATTTTTTCGGGGTCTTCCCCATTGAATAGTAATTTTTCAGGTGCTTCGATCAATTGTTTTACCTTGACCAGAAACCCGACGGAGTCTTTTCCGTCTATGATGCGGTGATCGTACGAAAGAGCCAGGTACATCATCGGCCTTATTTCGACCTTTCCGTTTATGGCCACCGGACGATCCACAATATTGTGCATTCCCAGAATAGCAGATTGCGGAGGATTGAGTATCGGTGTTGATAATAGCGAACCAAAGACGCCCCCATTGGTAATGGTAAAAGTCCCGCCCGAAAGTTCTGCTATCGATATCTTCTTATTTCTGGCCTTTTCTGCCAGATCACGAATCTCTTTCTCCAATTCGGCAACCGATTTTTGTTCGGCATTCCGAATAATCGGAACCATCAAACCTTTAGGAGTCTGCACGGCAATTCCCACATCCGAGTAATTGGGCGTAATAATCTCTTCGCCATCAATAAATGAGTTTATCATTGGGAATAGCTGCAATGCTTCGGCAACTGCTTTGGTAAAGAAAGCCATAAACCCAAGCCGGAGTCCATGCACATCCTGGAATGCCTGCTTGTACTTCTCACGAATCTGCATGATTCGACTCATGTCAACTTCGTTAAAAGTCGTAAGCATTGCGGTTTCATTTTTTACCGCAACAAGTCTCTGACTTAGCTTTCTGCGCAAAGACGTCATTGTCTGACGCTCTTCTGCCCTCTCTTTTCGCACCTCAGCCTCATTATTATCACTATTTTTTGAAGCAAATTGGCTTCTTTGTTCCAACACCCTCTCCACATCAGCCTTCGAAATTCTTCTCAGCCCATTTAAAACATCCTCTATCGAAAGTCCTTCCTCTTCCATTACCTTCTTTGCCAAAGACGTTATTTTTACCGAGGGATGAGGTTCTGCTTTCATTTCAGGTGCCCGACCTTCCTCTGGCAATAAGCTTCCCGGAGGGATCTCTTTAACTTCAGCGGCAATGGGTTCTTCGAATGAAACAGATGAAGTCCTGATTTCTTCGACTGTCCCTGCTGGCACCGCAGCTTCCGAATCGATGGTACAAACCACAGTTCCGACAGCAACCCGCTCGCCTTCGGATGCAAGGATCTTTATAACTCCCGAAGAGGGTGCACTCAATGATAAGGTTGCCTTATCCGATTCGACTTCTGCTATTTCCTGATCCTTTTCAACCCGACTGCCGTCATCTACCAGCCAGCGGCCAATCTCAACCTCCGTGATCGATTCACCGGGAGTAGGAACTTTTACTTCAAATATCATAATTCTAATCTTATAGACTTTTCAAAATCAAGTTTCTTAAATCACGTTGTATGCATTATAATCATGTTATGATGTTGCATACCTGGTAAATTCAAATCCTGTCAATCATTCAGAGAAATCCAATCACCAGCTTTCATGTTCTATTCTCTTTTTGAACCAGATATGCATGCAGCTTAAAAATCCAATTCTTCATCTCATTCCCCGAATCTTCATTCGACGAGTAAATCATCCCTTCCCATTGTTTCATTAATTTGCTCTGAAAGTTTAAAGACCCGATCCAGAATATTCTTTAATTGCTGGTTATGCAGAACCGGAAGTCCGACTGCCGGACTTGCCCCCGCACGACGGCTTACTATTTCAAAATTCCGATATTCCTTGTGCAGCAACAAAAAAGGCCAGACACCCATGTTCTCAGGTTCATCCTGAGCCCATACTTTCCGTGTGGCATTCGGATATTTAGAAAAAACAGACTGAACCTGTTCATGCGGGAAAGGATAAAGCTGTTCAATCCGAACAATTGCATAATTATCTACATTCAGTTCCTCTTTCTGTTTCAGAAGATCAAAATACAAGCGTCCGGAAGTAAAGATTATATCAGTCACTTTATCAGGCGAGGCAGTCGAATCGTCAATCAGTTCGCGGAAAGCACCCTCACTTAGTTCTTCCAGCGGGCTGCGCACCCGAGCATGTCTCAAAAGGCTCTTCGGAGTAATGACGATCATCGGGATACGTAAATTCCATTTAACCTGACGACGCAACGCATGAAACAGATTACCGGGAGTAGTCGGTTGCACAACCGTCATATTATTCTGAGCAGCCAACGAAAGGATTCGTTCAATACGGGCACTGGAATGTTCCGGCCCCTGCCCTTCAAATCCATGAGGAAGGAATAATGTCAATCCGCACATTAAACCCCATTTCTCTCCGGCTGAACTGATATACTGGTCAAAAATAACCTGAGCGACATTACTGAAATCGCCAAATTGAGCTTCCCATATCGTTAACCCTTCAGGCTGAGCCAATGCATATCCGTATTCAAACCCCAAGACTCCATATTCCGAGAGCAGTGAATTATAAACATGAAACGGAGCCTGTCCTTCACGGATATTCTTCAATGGGAAATACCTCATATCCGTATCTTCAACCACGAAAGCTGCATGACGG
>JAUZOB010000372.1 GCA_030706665.1 Bacteroidota bacterium | reverse complement strand
TCCCAAACCATCATTCGGAACTCTATTCATTTGCTTGATAGTATTGGACCCGCAAACTGGTGCGGTTATTCCTATTCCTGGCTTGCGAATTTAAAGGCGAGAGCAAAAGATGGAGATGGAGCAGCGAAATCATTGGAAATTTTTGCCAAAGCATTCTGTTCTGAAAACAGTTTTCACCTGAATGGAGATCAGACTAAGTCAGGCTATTCAACATTTACTTATAGTCCGTTTACCTTAGAGGGTAATTTTGCTTGTGCGGCAGGATTGCAGGAGATGTTATTGCAAAGCTATGCCGGATTCATTGAAATAATGCCCGCAGTACCAACATCGTGGAAAGATATTTCATTTCAGAAATTGCGTGCGGAAGGTGCATTTTTGATTAGCGCCAGAAAAGCAAAGGGACAAATAGAAGAAGTTGTAATTTCATCAGAAAAGGGGGGAAGTACCATATTGAAAATACCATTCAAGACTTCCTGGAAGGTAGAATCTAAGGATAATGCGAACATAAAGCAAATGGATGATAATTTCCTGAGACTGTCATTTAAAGCAGGGGGAAAGATTGTATTGAAGAATGCAGGCGAATAATAGTGGGGGTTTTGCTGTCCTAAATTGTGTGTTGTTTTGAGTGGAAACTGTAAGAAATACAGGAGCTTTCTGGTTTTTTAATTCATATGCAAGAGCAGCAATGTTTTTTAATTTTCGCGTTTATTCAATTACAATTAACAATTAGCTATTGCCTAAAATATTAATCCTTTTGTATCTTTACATAGGAAACAGGAGTTAGATGTTAATTCCTGTTTCTTTTACTGTTTTGAGAATCGAATTATGAGTGGTATGAAGATCAGCTTTCCCATAAGAATTAGTTTGATTTATATGTCGATTGGAGCCCTTTGGATTCTATTGTCTGACGATATTGTAAATACGATGTCTGAAGATCCTCATGTTATATCAAAAATTCAGACGTATAAAGGTTGGTTCTTTATTTTAATAACCGGCTGGCTTCTTTTTGAATTGGCACGCAGAGAATTTTCCCGCAGAAATCGATTAATGAGAGAGTTAGAGATATCTAAAAATAAAGCAGAAGAAGCAGATCGTTTAAAAACAGCTTTCCTCGCCAATGTGAGTCATGAGATTCGTACCCCGATGAATAGTATTCTTGGGTTCTCCGAATTGATGACAGATTCTGAAAGTTCGGTAGAAGAAAAGGCTCATTATTCTACGCTTATACAGGAAAAGGGAAATGAATTGTTGAGGATGATCGATGACATTGTGGAAATTTCCAAAATCCAGGAAGGACAGATCTCTCTTTGTTTTAACCAGATAAATCTTTTAACTCTTTTAGATGAGATCACTTATACTTTGCATTCATCTCCTGAATTCATTGAAAAGAAAGAAGCAATCACTTTCAATGTTCAATTTGAACTGGAGGCAATGCGTGATATTGTCTTTATTTCTGACGTGCTTCGAATCAAACAGATCTTATACAACCTCCTGATAAATGCCTTTCGGTTTACCCGTGAAGGAGCAGTAACTCTGATCGTCGAAAAGCAGGGTGAAGGAGTGCTTTTCCGGATAAAAGATACCGGCGTTGGCATTCCAAAGAGTGAACAACAGAAAATTTTCTTAAGATTTCAACAAGCAAATAATTCATTGTCCGGGATTCCTAAAGGAACAGGATTGGGGTTGGCTATTTGCAAAGGATTTGTGGAATTGCTTGGAGGAAAGATTGAATTACAGTCGGAACCAGAAATAGGATCTGAATTCTCAGTTTATATTCCCTCTCATAAAGAGAAATCATGAAGGGAAATAAATTTCACAAAATATTAGGATATTGTTTTTAAGACCAATAATCTTGTTGTTAGGGGTATTGACACTGCTAAAAGAGATGGTTTCTTGTTAATATTTTTCATGCCAACATGCAAATAAACTGAGTTTAGAGATATTTATACCGATACTCTGTTTGATCGACATTTCATACTAGAAGAATATAATAACTCCATTGATTAGACCGATAAATAGCTTAGGCCGTATTCTTTTCGTTTTAGTCTATAACTAAGCAGAAATTTCATAGTCAATCCTCTGGTGAGGTCTTTCATGATTGTAACTTGTTATAAAATTCCTAATTCATTAAAAAAATCTATCCCGTCCTCGCCAGTTTAAATAATGTCAGATTGCTTTCCATAAGCTTTTTAAAAGAGGAATTCATACCAATTCAGTATGCACTTTTCATACATTCCTTCAAATAAAATATTCTTTTTCCCTAATCTATCATTGTTTAGAATTTTAATATGGTCAAAAATAATTTGTTGGTTCAATGCTTTCTAAATACTCTCTCTAAATTACCACAGGAAGATGAAGATTTAAAATTGGCTGAATCTTATAAATTATGGGAACTGCCTATATGTTCGGCTAATTTCTGCTACGAGCAAATCATTTATATAGAGGTCGAAAAGCTGTGCTTTTATCACTTTATTTACATGGAACGTTAAAGAAAGATTTTAGCATTTTAAAAATTACGCTTTTCAACTTGGATCTTCAAAACGAATCTTCTACTTTTACGCAGGCATTGGAGAGATGCCGGAGTGGTCGAACGGGGCAGACTCGAAATCTGTTGTACCTCCTAGAGGTACCGGGGGTTCGAATCCCTCTCTCTCCGCTGAAAGGGAAAATAAAAGCCTTAATAAAGAAAGCCACGCAATAGTTAGATATTGTGTGGCTTTTTTATAGATCAAGGTTATACCTGAGTTTAAATTTAATAGGGGGAGCAATAAGAAGTGTCTTTTTTATATTCACAAGGCTTAAATTTTTTAAATCCAGCTAAATGAATGAATCATTCTTTACTCCTCAGAATTTGTAATTGGTTCTTTATCGGCAGGTTCTAACTTCCCCCCAATTCATCTAATCTAAAACCTCCCAATAAGTGATGATTGATATTTATTTAGACGATTGCAGAAACCTCCCCATTTTCTAATTTTAAGGTATGATTCACACTCCCCGGTATCTCATGTGAATAATGGCTTACATATATAATAGATACTTGACTTATCGCGCAGATCGCTTCTATTACCTGCTTAAATTGTTTTTGCTGATGACTGTCAAGACCCTGGCATGGTTCGTCAAAGATCAGTAACGGAGGATTCTTTACTAATGCTCTTGCTAACAGGCATAACCGTTGGGTGCTGGCTGAAACATTCTTAAATAGAGTTGTTGCATGATTCTCAAGTTCAAGAAC
>JAUZOB010000371.1 GCA_030706665.1 Bacteroidota bacterium | reverse complement strand
ATTCGTTCGGCAAATCCCTTCAGATTTTTCACACCACCTCCATTCCAGGTATAAGAGCCAAAAATTCCAAGCACATGATCTTTGATTCCCATGTGCTCGATCTTCGAAGTCAATGCTTCTACCGTCGGGAACATTTCATGGTTGTAAGCACAGCTTCCTAAGATGACTCCTTTATATTTAAACAGATCGCTGATAATATAGGAGGGATGTGTCTTAGATGCATCAAAAATCCGAATATTCTTTACCCCGCGCACCGATAACTGACGAGCAATCACATCAGCCATCTTCTCCGTATTGCCATACATCGTTCCGTAGACAATTACCACACCCGGCTCTGTCTGATAACTGCTCCACTTGTGATAACGATCAAGGATGTAAGAGAGATTGGTTCTCCATATCGGGCCGTGGGTAGCTGCAATCATCTTTATGTCAAGTGCATCCAGTTTCTTTAAGGCACGTTGTGTGTGCGGACAATATTTACCTACAATATTGGTAAAATAGCGCATTAATTCTTCTTCATAAAAGCTCAGATTGAGTTCATCATCAAAGATTCCCCCATCAAGAGAGCCAAAGCTTCCGAATGCATCAGAAGAAAACAGTATTTTCTCTGTCGATTCAAAAGTCACCATGCTCTCGGGCCAATGCACCATTGGAATTGTATGAAAACCTAGTTTGTGTTTACCTAAATCAAGAGTTCCGCCATCTTCTATCGTAAGTGTATTCTTCTCTATCTGATAAAAATTAGAAAGAATCGGAAATGTTTTTTTGTTCCCGACCAATGTAATCTCAGGATAACGAGTAACAATTGATTTAATTGCCCCGGAATGATCCGGTTCCATATGATTCACGATAAGATAATCAATCTTTCGTCCCTTCAGAATCGTATCCAATTTTTCCAGGAATTCATCAATAAAACTCCTTTCCACTGTATCCAGCAAAGCAACCTTTTCATCAACAATTAAATAAGCATTATAGGCAACACCTTTTTCAAGAGGCCAATAATTCTCAAACAGATGGGTTTTCCGGTCATTAACCCCCACGTAATAAATGTCTTCAGCAAGTTTAACCTGATGCATATCCTGATTTTTAAATTGTACTATTCAACTTTTTAATCCTATTGCGAAAATATAAATAATTCACCGGAGAAAAACAGATCATTGATTTTGTCTATTAATAGTTAACAATCATCAATGTTGAAGAATACCCCATAATTTAAATTGACATTTCTTTCCGCTAAAAAATGTTATTATATGAATCTTCAAACTGATTTAACCTTACTTTTGCAAAAAAACAATTCGTTATGGGTTTCACAGAAAAGATCAAGACCAGGATGCACACTAAAAAGGGAAAGGTTGTTGTATGGGTATGTGTCGCATTACTTGTTATTACAGCTTTTTTCAGTTATAAATACTTCTCGGCAATCTTCGTGAACGATGTAAAGAATCCCGGAGCACTCTATATCCGTGAAGGAGCATCTTTTAACGATGTTGTCGATTCTCTGAAAGTGCACGACAGGCTTAGGAATATGACCGGATTTAAATGGCTGGCCAAGAAGAAAAAATACACAGCTCACATTCGTCCCGGTTACTATTACCTCGAAAAAGGGATGAGCATCAATAAAATTGTAAATATCCTTCGAGCCGGTCGTCAGACTCCCATGAGACTTACATTCAACAATGTAAGGACCAAAGCCGAGTTTGCAGCTAAAATAGATCGCTATCTGATGGCAGATTCTACTGAAATACTAAATTTGCTAAACAATAAAGCGTTCCTTGACTCTTTAGGCTTTAACGAAAACACCATTCCGTGCATGTTTATTCCTGACACTTATGAAGTATGGTGGACTACCAAACCTGCCGAATTCTTCAAAAAGATGAAAGAAGAATACGAAAGATTTTGGAATGACAGTCGTCTTGCAAAAGCAAAGAAACTTGGATTAAGTCCTGTTGAAGTCTCTACTTTAGCCTCTATTGTCCAGGAAGAAACAATAAAACCGGATGAGAAACCCCGCGTAGCAGCTGTTTATCTCAATAGAATGAACGCCGGAATGCCCTTACAGGCTGACCCTACAGTCAAATTTGCAGTAGGAGACTTCAGCTTACGTCGAATTCTTCAGGTACATACCAGAATTAATTCACCTTACAATACCTATAAACACCTCGGATTGCCTCCCGGACCTATTGATTTCCCATATGCATCATCAATCGATGCCGTTCTGAATCACGAGAACAACGATTATCTTTATTTCTGTGCAAGACAGGATTTCTCTGGCTACCACAACTTTGCCAGAAACTTTAAAGAACATTTTGCAAATGCAAAACAGTATCGTTCAACTCTTGATGTAAAAGGAATAAAGAAATAAAAGCGTCTTACTGTAAAAATCACATACCGGAATCAGCATTAGTCTGTCTCATCGAGACTTTGCGTTGCTAAAATCTCAAACATATGGTTGTAGATCTATTTGTTCCATGTTTTATTGATCAGATATATCCCAAAACGGCTTTTAATGTAGTTAAGATACTGGAAAAGCTTGGGATAAAAGTAAATTACAACCCGGAACAGACCTGCTGCGGGCAACCTGCATTTAATTGCGGCTATCGGAAAGAAGCCAAAACATTGGCAAAGAAGTTCATGAATGACTTCAAAGAAGACCGTCTGATTGTCTCTCCTTCCGCTTCATGTACCAGCTTTATAAAGAACTATTATCCCGATCTGTTTGATCAAAAAGATCCTGAGTTTATCCAATATCAAAGAATCAGTAACAACTTATTTGAGTTTACTGATTTTCTGGTGAATAAATTGGGGGTTACCGATTTAGGGGCAAGCTTCCCTCATTCCGTAACGTATCACGATGCCTGTACTGCATTAAGAGAATACAGGTTAAAATCAGAGCCCCGCCAGTTGCTTGCAAAAGTGAAGGGACTGAAGTTAATCGAAATGGAAGAAAACACAACCTGTTGTGGATTCGGAGGAACTTTCTCTGTGAAGAACAAGCATATTTCTTCCGCCATGACTCAGCAGAAAGTTGAAAATGCCTTAAAAACAGGAGCCGAATATATCATCTCGACCGAATCTTCATGTCTGATGAATATCGAAGGTTATATCCGCAAAAATCAATGTCAGATAAAGCCTATCCACATTGCCGATATTCTTGCATCTGGCTGGTAATATATTGAAGGTTCTTATTGAAAAATAACTAGTACCTTCATTAATATTGTCAGGTCTCAATTAATCCATTCCAAGTT
>JAUZOB010000370.1 GCA_030706665.1 Bacteroidota bacterium | reverse complement strand
GGAATTATCCACCAGGAAGCCCTTAAATGACATTTTATTTTGATTAATCTTTAAATTGATCACTGTGCCTTACAGAGAGAAAAAAATAGAAAAGCTTTATTATTCGATCGGTGAAGTTTCGGAGATGTTCAATGTGAACCCGTCACTGATTCGTTACTGGGAAAAAGAATTCGACACCCTGAAGCCCATGAAAAATAAAAAGGGCGATCGCTTTTTCACTAAAGAAGACATCGAGACTTTCCGCATGATTTATCATCTGGTTAAAGAAAGAGGGCTTACCATTAAAGGGGTTCAAAAAAAGATGAAAGAGAACCGCGATGATACGGTCAATAATTATGAAGTCGTCATGAAACTTAAAGAGATTCGTGAACTTCTTGTCGGAATCAGAGATGAGATGTAATTCAAATAGAATGACAGAGATAAGGATAAAAGATATTTGTGCTGCTATCGAAGCATTTGCCCCTGCCGCCTATCAGGAGTCTTATGATAATTCAGGACTATTGGTGGGGAATCCGAATGATCCGATTGATGCAGCCCTGATCACCCTGGATGTCACAGAAGAGGTCATTGACGAGGCAATCCGATTGAAATGCGGATTGATCATCTCACATCACCCCTTTATCTTCGGAGGCATGAAACGGTTTAACGGGAAGAATGTCACCGAACGATGTGTCATCAAAGCAATCCGAAATCAAATCGCAGTTTATGCGGCTCATACCAATATCGACAGTGTTGCCGGCGGAGTCAGCGGACGCATGTGCGATAAGCTGGGGTTAACAAACCGGTCGATCCTCTCCCCTCTTCAGAATCATCTGAAAAAGTTGGTCACATTTGTCCCTTTGGCCCAGGCAGAACAGGTCAGACAGGCTCTTTTCCAATCTGGTGCAGGAGTCATCGGCAATTACGACCAATGCAGCTACAATCTGGAAGGATCAGGTACTTTCAGGGGGAACGACCAAACCCATCCTTTTGTTGGTTCAAAGGGTGAACTCCACTTTGAGAAAGAGATCAGAATTGAAACCATCTTCCCAAAACATATCCAAAACAATGTCATTCACGCATTATTAGAGAGTCATCCTTATGAAGAAGTGGCTTATGATATCTATCCGCTGGATAATGAATTCCCCACGGTGGGAATGGGCATGATCGGGGAACTTCCGGAGCCTGTAGAGGAAGTTGAGTTCCTGCAAAAAGTAAAGCAGGCTTTCGAATGTCAAGTTATCCGTTACACGAAACCATTGAAACATCCGGTGAAAAAAGTTGCACTTTGCGGTGGAGCTGGAAGTAGCTTGCTTGGTACGGCAATTGCTTCGGGTGCTGATGTTTTTATCACCGGCGATTTCAAATATCATCAATTCTTTGATGCAGAAGACCGAATTATGATTGCTGATATAGGACATTTCGAAAGCGAACAATTCACTAAAGAAGTTTTTTCTGAAATACTTACAAAAAAATTCCCTAAATTTGCACTCCATTTATCTGGTATCAAAACCAACCCTGTTAATTACCTGATTTAAGTATTTTTTTGGATTAGAAAAAAAAGATTATAAATATGACTACAGAAAATCAGAAACCGGAGATTAAGGACCTTCCAGTAGAAGAAAAGCTTAAGTTGCTTTATGAATTGCAACGAGTTGCTTCTGAAATTGATAAGTTCAAAACTCTTCGTGGAGAACTTCCGTTGGAAGTGCAGGACCTTGAAGATGAGATTGCCGGTCTGAAGACCAGAATTTCAAACATTGACGATGAAATCAGAAATCTTGAGACTGCTGTCACCAACAAGAAAAACGACATCAAAGAGTCAAAAGTTCTGATAGAGAAATATACCGAGCAGCAAGACCATGTTCGTAACAATCGTGAATATGATTCTCTTTCTAAAGAAATTGAATTCCAAAAACTGGAAATCGAACTTTCAGAAAAAAGAATCCGTGAATTTACGACTGACCTAAGCGCAAAGAAACAACAGCTTGATTCATCTAAAGCGACTTTATCTGACAGAGAAGAAGACCTTTCACGCAAACAACATGAATTAGAGGAAATCACTTCTGAGACTCAGTTGGAAGAAGACAAGCTGAAGAACAAAGCATTAAAAATTGAAAGCTCTATTGAAGAAAGATTGCTGATTGCATTCAAACGTATCCGGAAGAATGCACGCAACGGACTTGCGATCGTGACCATTCAACGTGACGCTTGCGGTGGTTGCTTCAACAAAATTCCACCTCAAAGACAGCTCGATATCGCTTCGCGCAAAAAGATTATCGTTTGCGAATACTGTGGACGTATTCTTGTTGACGATCAAATTGGTGAGGTTACTCCTGCTTAGTACAAGGATATTTTTATTCAAAAAAAGGGCTTTATCTTTCGATAAGGCCCTTTTTCATTTCCACACCCCTGAGGGATTCCGGTCATCCGGGATGTAATCAGAAATCAGTATTTATTCTGATGTATTTTCTCATACCCAAGTTTTTCAAAGACACGAGGTTTCTTTTCCTCTTCAGAATACCCGATTGCAACAATCGACAAAACTTCTAAGTTTTCAGGCACTCCCAATAATTTCTTTATAAATTCTGAAGCAGGATATCCGTCTGCATGATTTCGCGCCCTAACCTGCACCCAACAACTTCCCAATCCCAGATCTTCCGCTTCCAACTGCAACAATACCGATGCAATAGAGCAATCTTCGATCCACACGTCACTCTTTGCAGGATTTCCCAACACAACGAAAGCCAATGATGCACCGGCAACCAACTCTGCACCATGAGGCTTGCTGGTTGCCAATTGTTTTAGCAATTCAGGATCATCGACAACAACAAACTCCCACGGGTTGCTACTTTTAGAAGCCGGTGAAAGCAGTACGGATTTAATCAACAGATCTTTCTTTTCCTCTTCTATTTTACGATCTGTGAATCGGCGTCTGCTTCTTCTGTTTTTTAACAATTCAATTAATTCCATAATATCTGATTGATTAAATATTTTCTTAGTCACGTATTCTTTTATAATGTCAGCACCCAGGGTTCCAACACTCTTTTCAGAGCTTCATGGCCTTGTATATACGAAAGGAAGACACCATAATTGGTAAAAGGGATTCCTGTTTCGCGCAGATCGCGGATGCGGGCAGCAATCTTTTGCGCACTGATCATGCATCCTCCGCAATGAATCACTAATTTATAGTCCGATAATTTTTCGTTTTCCTGAAACTCTCTTCCAAAGTTGTGTTCAACAATCACACCCGGGAATTTCTTTTGAATGATATTAGGTATCTGGACCGTT
>JAUZOB010000037.1 GCA_030706665.1 Bacteroidota bacterium | reverse complement strand
ATTTACTTTTCTTGTAAACCTATTTCAGGACAAGACAATATTGTACTACCCTCATTTTACCCTTGAACTACCGTTTCTTTATCAAATGGGTAGCGGAACGGTAGTCCAACCCAATATTAGATATAGTCTTAAAATATCTTGGGAAGATTCTTTGGTGATAAATTCCATAAGGATATAATATCTCTGAATATATCGTAGAACTGATATTTAATGAAGGTGAAATCCTGAGAATTAACAAGCTTATATAATTTTCTTAGCGCGAAGCGATATCGTATAAACAAAAAGAGGTTGTTCCATAAGAACAACCTCTTTTTCGAATAGAGATATACTATTAATAGAATTTAGATCTTTTATCTTTAATCTTTGCAGCTTTACGAAGTACATCGAATGCCTGGAAAGATGCACGGTAACCGTTTGCCTGATTCAATCTCACCTGTTCAGATTTGAAATCTTTGTCGTTCCCTTCATTTGCAGAAACTACATTTACTACATATACTCCGGTGAAACCTTTAATTGGTTTTGAAAGTTTGTTCAACGGCATATTCGTAGCAGTTCCGATTACAGCAGGTTCAATTCCTACATTCGGAAGAGCGAATGATTGGAAGTTGACATCGTTAGCATCGAATGCCTGAGTTCCTAATGAAGCGGCAAGCTGATTGATATCGTGAGCACCAGCTAATGCTTTGCCTACTTTGTCTTTCAGGATATCGAGTTTCTTATCTTGTCTTACAGCAGGGTAGAGGCGATCTTTAACTTCTTCGAAGCTTGCATAACCTTCTTCTTTAATATCGGTAAGAGTTGCAATAGCAAAGGTATTGCCCATCTCGAAGATTGGAGAACTTTCCTGATTCATGATGATCTTACCTTTTTTAGCGTCAAACGCAGCGCGAATAAGAACACGACTTTCAGGGATTCCATTGACGGTGCGGTCTGTTTCCTGCAGGGTAGCAGAATGTTTATTCAGCTTCTCTTTTGAGATGGCTTTATCAAACGCGTCTTTTGTAGTATAATTAGCTGCAAACTGATTTGCCTTTGTGTAAATTGCCTGGTAGGTTTCAGAACTTGGATTGATGGCATGTTCAACAACTGCTAATTGTACATGTGGGAGTGAAGGACCTTTTCCTGTAACTTTTATCAGGTGGAATCCATATTGAGTTTTGATGACTTTCAATTCGCCTTCAGCGGTGTTAAAACATGCATCTTCGAATGATTTCACCATACTTCCGCGTCCAATCCATCCTAAATCACCACCTTTAGCGGCAGATCCCTGGTCTTGGGAATATTGAGCAGCAAGTTTTTCAAAACTAGCACCTTTTTGGATCAATTTCTTCAGACTATCAACTCTTGCTTCAACTAATTTCACTTCCGCCATGCTTCTTGGACGAATCAGAATGTGACTTGCATGAACCGAGTCAGAAAGTTGTTTGACCCCATTGATTTTTGCAATTTTCCAAGCGTTGCCTTCTTGGTACGGACCATAAATAGATCCTGCGCCTGCAGAAAATGCCCAGTCTGCAATCATTGGAGATACCTGGCTTTTCTTCACATAGGTATCTGCAAATGGAACATCTGAATTCAAATTAACGAACTGAGCATTATCAGTAGTTTTTTCAAATTCGACTTTCCGATCATTGATCCATTTTTGAGCAGTTGCCTGGTCTTGTGCTGAGGGAAGAATATCAAAAGTAACGAAGTCAATAGAACGGCTGTTCCCTTGTTTGAATTCTTCTTTGTGTTTATCGTAGTATGCTTTCAGGTCTTTATCTTCAACTTTAATAGAAGCATCGGAGATCAGATTTACATCCTGACGGACAAATTTGAAGTTGACAACATGATTTTTCTCTTTAAGGCTTTCTTTTGCTTCCAGAGAAGTTACATAAAGTCCTTTGCTAATCAGATTATTGTATTTGGTGAAAAGACGTTCCTGAGAGATTTGTTTTTCGACATATAGCCAGTAAGCTTTCTGACGTCCGGTCGGATCTGCATCGAGGTTTTTAAGGAACTGAAGGATTGCAGATTTGTTTACCTGTCCGGTTGATGGGTCACGGAAAAGTTGTTGTACGATAGGGTGAATGTTTTTACCCTGAACCATATCGAAAAGTTCATCAGCACTTACTCCGATGCCGAGTTTCTTGTAAACATCGCCCATGACGATCTCACGAACCATGTTTTGCCAAGTTTGCTCCCTTAACTGCTCCATAGTGTTTTCATCAACAGCATTCTGCCCTGTATTCATCTTCACTATATCGGCAAGTTCATCCACTTTCTGTTGGAAATCAGGATACTTAACAGATTCACCGTTTATTTCGGCAATCTCAAGTTTGCGCCCACGCAAAAGGGAATTGCTGGAGTTCAGCATATCTCCCAATATGAATGCAAGCAAAGCAAAACCTATCACCACCGCAACTAAAACTCCTGCGCGGTTTCTTATACGTTCTAATGTTGCCATTATGAATGATATTTAAATATTATAGTTAATTCATAAAACTTTGAGGTACGAAGATAATAATTTTAAATAATCCACCTAAACATTAAATTCTAATTTTGGGAAGTGGCGTTTATTTTGAGCCGTATCAGTTCGATTTTTGTGTTCGTTGCTTTTAATATTTTAATCTCATATTGATGAAGGGTAATGACTGAATTTATCTTTGGAATACTCTCATGAAAATAGAGAATCAAACCGGCGAGTGTTTCATAACTTTCTGATACAGGAAGGTCAATGTGATATTTTTCGTTTAGAAAATCGATTTCCAATCTTCCCGCCAGGATAAATTCTTTCGGACCGATTTGCTTGTCAATCAAATCTTCTGTGTCATGTTCATCTTCAATTTCGCCAAAGATTTCTTCCAATATATCCTCGGTGGTTACCATCCCGGAGGTTCCTCCGAATTCGTCTACGATAATTGCAACGCTTTTATGTTGTTGAATAAATTGACTTAAAAGTTTACTGGCTGACATTGTTTCCGGAACAATGAGAACAGGGTTTATTCTTGAACGAAGATTTCGAGGTTGTTTGAATAGTTCTGACGAGTGAACGTAGCCAATGATATTATCGATACTTTCTTTATAGATAAGAATTTTGGAGTATCCGGTTTCAATGAATTTCTGGCGAAGCTCTTCCATGGGTGAATCAACCTCTATCGCTTCAATTTCGGTACGGGGCACCATGCATTCACGCAGTTTGACTTTTGAAAAGTCGAGTGCGTTTCGGAATAGTTTGACTTCATGTTCAATGGGGGAGTTGTTTCTTTCTTCGGATTGCTGACTCTCGCGGACCAAATAATCGAGATCGATTTTGCTGAACATTTTCGTTTGATCGGTAGGCTTTAGTTCTACTCTGAAAAATCGCTTTAACAGGAATCTGGAAATCCACATTGTGGAAGTGGTGACCGGATAAAGAAGGAAATAGAATATTCCGACAGGCATCGCAAAGAATCGCAGTGCAAAGTTCGGGTTTAAATTAAAAAGCGTTTTAGGAATAAATTCTCCCAGGAACAGGATAATTAAGGTCGATAGTAAAGTCTGCACCAACAGTAACAGAATCTCATTGTGAAAGAAAGAAATCAAATAGGGTTCGAAAAGTTTGGTAAAGGCAACTCCATATATAACCAGTGAGAAATTGTTTCCCACTAGCATTGTTGTTAGAAAGTTACCTGGGTTTTTTGAAAAGAGATTGAAGAAGAATTTTAATAGCGGGCTTTGCTTTTTTTCAAGTTCAAGACGTAACTTATTGGAGGAGACAAATGCAATCTCCATTCCTGAAAAAAATGCTGATAACAGGACAGTAACAAATATAATTATTAACGCATCCATACTACTGACTTACCGCCACGTCAAAAGTTCCTCGCAGATCGGGAAATTTAATTTCTTTAAAATTCGCATCCGATTCAAAGCCTTTTGATTGAAATACCTTATTTTCTTTTCTAAACTTAATGAAATCTTTTGAATAAATTTTACTGTTTTTTTCATCCCAGATCAGTTGATCTGTTTTTAGTGTATCGCGTTGATTATTACAACCTACAACATGATTTAAAAATTCCCAGCGGCGGTCGTCAAGGTAATATTTGGCATAGTCTGCTTTAATACTTGATCCGATACGGGTTACTTTGTCAAACCTTTGAATGTAGATGCCTTTGGGAAAATCATAATATTGTTGTTGATTTTTAGGGCTGTATTTATTGGCTATAGGAGCTTTGAGTTTTGCGACGACCAATGATGAATCGGACATCAATCCGTCTAATTCTATAACTGACAGATCCGGGAGCAGTTTGTTATTAGAGAAACCGCCTACCTTTTTTATATCGCTTTCGCATGATGATAGAAATATCACAACAAAAGCCAGAATAAGCAGTAGATTTTGCGCAAAGAAAATTCTGAACCAATCTCCTTTATTCTTATATATCATCGTATTCATTGATTCGGCCTCCTATTTTGAAAAAATTCTCTTTCTTCCCTATTCCGTACAAATTTATGACAGGAAATAGGAAGAAAGAGAATTTAAAGTGATCTTTTTCGATCGAATTATATTTTATCTGTAAGTTCTGATCGTTAAACAATTTCTGTATCAATATAAGATCTCATTTTTTTCAGAACTAAACGGGAATATTTAATAATTGTGGATTAGTCAAATTTACGTTTGATGAACCAGTTTTCGTAAAGACTAAAGCTAACACAAATCTTTGCATAGTTCTCCTGTAGCAGTCCATAACTTGTAGTTCCACGTTTGCCAATCTCAAGTGCAATATTCATCAGAGAGTTGTGCATTGACTTAGTTGCATTCACAAGAGGAAGACCAAGTCCCATGGTTAGTCCGTATTCTTTTATCTGATGGTCGTTGACCGTTACATAGGTCTCGCTGTAACGTGCTCCGATTCGATATGAAACATGAGCCAGATAACTTTTTAAAGAAAATTTGTTCGGAATATATTCAAGACCAACATTGCCAGAACGTAATGTGGTTAAATTAGGGTCTTTAGAACCTAAGAAAGTTGCTTTCTCCCAATTCTGAGTTTTAAAATCGGCACCTACCGATAATTTGTCTTTAACTTCATACATGAAACCAACGCCAATAGATCCCGGAACTTTTACTCTTCCATTCGGAATATTTACAACACTAAATACGGTATCAGCAGATGAAGTGCCTAACAATATTCTGTACTTCTGTTGAAAATATTCGGCAGCAAAAGTAAACGGAGCTTGATATACAGCACCCAGAGTCAGACTTTTTTTCTTATTTAATTCAATCTTATATTGCAATCCGTATTCGAAACTGAAGTTGCGATATCGGGTATTATCAGATGTTTCAACTGAAAAAGCTTCCTCACTCGAAGTGCCTGACGAGAAGTTATTGTACGTAAGATGGCTGAGGTTACCGAATATATAATTAATGTTTACACCAACCGAAAGGTTTTTGGTAATGTAAAATGAATTACCGATAAAGAATTTGGAAAGCGTTCCGGTTCCGAGATAGCGGTTTTGAATCGTATCAAGCACATTGGATGAAAGGGATTCTTGCAACTCATAACCTTTGTCAGCATATGGGCATAAACCGATAGCTGCTCCCCAGCGGTGACTGATTGGAAAACTCAATGAGAAATAGCTCAAATTAATGTTGTGATTATTTTGAGATCCCAAATTATCTTTCATATTGGTAAATTTGCCATTTATTCCGGCTTCAAATATGAAAGACAACGAGTCAATAGCACTGTAAGAGGCAGGGTTTGCAAAATTGACCTGCACTTTATCTCTGGATCCATAAGAGACACCTCCCATACCTGCACTTCGTCCAAAAGATTGAGGAGTAATATCTCCAAGTCCGTAACGGGAATATGGAGAGGTCGTATTTTCGTTCTGAGCAAAAGAACCTAACGACAACATTGCAAAAGCAATAAAGAAACTTATTTTAATGCGCATTGTATTCCAGAATTCGGTTTAAACCTATTAAGGTAAGATTCATGTTTACAAAGATGGAACTTTTTAGCAATCCTGCAAAAAAAATTGCATCTCCACCGGTTAATATTGTTTTAAGATCAGGATATTTATTATTAAGAAGAGTGATGTAACTTTCAATTTCACCTCTTATGCCCTGAACAACACCTGTCCGGATGGCTTCTTGTGTGTTTTTACCCGGGATGCCTAATGATCCGTTTTGATCGATTAATGGCAAACGACCGGTAAATTGACTCAGCGCTTTAAAACGCATGGATAATCCGGGAGAAATGCATCCTCCTGTATAACAATTGTTGTTTATAATTTCAAATGTTATAGCAGTCCCGGCATCAACAACCAAAATGTCTTGTTGCGGGTAAAGGGTATTTGCTCCAATTGCTGCGGCCAGTCGATCCAACCCGAGAGTCTCGGGAGACTCATACGTATTCTTGATCGGGACCGGAGTTTGATGAGTATATTTGATATAAGTATCAAACATTTCACCAAGCAGAGAATCGATTTCTTCGGAATAGTTAACCGTACTGGAAAGGATGGCTGCATTGATCGATGGGTATTCATCTTTCAAAAGAGTTAGCTCTTTAGTTCCCAAATGATCAACCGGGAAAGTAAGCATGAGCTCATTCTGATTAAACAATCCTATTTTAGTACGGGTATTCCCGATATCGATGGTTAGGTTCATCTGACTATATTTCGATATTCATACTGATGTCCATTGCTGTTACAGAGTGCGTCAGCGCTCCGATAGAAATAAAGTCAACACCTGTTTCAGCCACTTTACGCAGACGTTCGAGAGTCATATTCCCGGATGCTTCAACTTTTGCTCTTCCGGCAATAAGAGCTACTGCTTTCGCCATCGTCACATTATCCATGTTGTCGAGCATGATAATGTCAGCACCGGCAGCAATTGCTTCCTGAACTTCCTCGAGAGTTGTTGTTTCTACTTCAATTTTTATAGCATTGCTGATCTTCGGACGAATTCCATTCACTGCATTTGTAATGTTTCCGGCAACTTTAATATGATTATCTTTAATCATGACCATATCAAAGAGACCGATCCGGTGATTTGTTCCGCCACCGGCAGCAACCGCATATTTATCCAACAGCCGAAGGCACGGGACAGTCTTCCGGGTATCCAGTATTTTTGTTTTCAGATCTTTGATTGAATTTACAAAAACAGAAGTTGCAGTAGCAATGCCCGACATGCGCTGAAGAAAATTTAATGCGGTCCGCTCACCAGTCAGTAAGGCTCTGAATGATCCTTCAACTTTGGCTATCAGGTCGCCTTTTGAAACAGGTTGCCCATCGGAGACAAAGGTCTGCCAGACTGTCTTTGAGTCCAGTTTACGAAAAACCATCTCTGCAACTTCAAGTCCTGCAACAATCCCGTCAGCTTTTGCGGTCATCGTTGCAGTAGTGCGAGCCTCTTGGGGTATGAGCGAATCAGTTGTAATGTCGCCGTTTCCGATATCCTCTTTGAGTGCGAACTCAATGATCGGTTCAATAGATTTTAAATCGAGTTGAGTCATATATTTATTTTCTAACGGGTATTGTAGATAGTATTTTATTCTTTTGCTGGACAGAATGGACATGAAAACGCTCTTCTTCGTCTTTAAAGTCTTCGCGAATATGTCCACCGCGGCTTTCTTCTCTCCAAAGTGCAGATTGAGCAACGAGAAGGCTTACTTCTGCCAGTCTGCTTATCTTCGAAATATTATATTCTGAGGCAACAGCTTCATAATTCTGGCAGATCGTTTGAAGTTCACGTACGGCTTCTTCAAGACCTTTCCTGTTTCGAACGATGCCAACTTTTCTTGACATGATTTTGGCAATTCGATTTTTCTCTTCAAGAAGCAAACTTTCTTTTCCCTGATCGTAAAGGAAAGGCGTGAAGTCCTGTGCACTTACAGAATGCGATGGCAGCTCTTCTGATGCAGCTTCTGCAGCCCGTTTCCCAAAGACCATACATTCAAGAAGTGAATTTGATGCCAGCCTGTTTGCTCCCATCACACCTGTTGACGCAACTTCTCCACATGCATATAGACGGGGAATGTTGGTTTTACCATTCAGGTCAGTTCTAACCCCTCCCATCATATAATGCGCAGCCGGTGCAATTGGTATCAAATCTTTGCACAGATCCAGATTACATTTCAAAAGTTCATTATAGATGGTTGAAAATCTTTTCTTTATTTTATTTGGATCAAGATGTCGCAGTGAAAGGAATACATGATCACAATCAGATTGTTCTAATTGCTTATGAATCGCATAGGCTACAACATCGCGAGGGGCAAGTTCTGCCAAAGGATGGAGATCGGTCATAAACCTTTCTCCTTTTTCATTTAGCAACCAGGCGCCTTCTCCACGAACGGCTTCGCTAATCAAAAAGGCATCCTGATCCGGAAGATTTAATGCGGTTGGGTGAAACTGTACGAACTCCATGTCTGTCAATTGGGCTCCGGCTTCCCAGGCAAGGGCTACTCCGTCTCCTGTGGCAGTATAGGGGTTGGTACTTCGGTTATAGATGCGCGATAATCCGCCGGTTGCCATTATGGTGGATCGAGCGGTTAAAAGAAAACTTTCATGCTTCTCATATCCAAACGCATGAACCCCCACACATTCGTTGTTTTCTATCAGTAACTTTAGAGCTGTTGTGTATTCGAAAAAGGTAATTTCAGGGATCTGAACTACGCGCTTCAGCATGAATTCGGTAACGGCTTTTCCAGTGGCATCACCTCCCGAATGGAAAATACGACGATGATGATGACCTCCTTCTAATCCAAGAAGAATTTTCCCGTTTTCCCGGTCAAATGACATTCCCCAGTTAATGAGATCCTGCATGCGGTCGAGACCTTCGTTTACCAGAATCTCAACAGCATCCCGATCACACAAACTACGACCGGCGATTAATGTATCTTCCAAATGGAATTCAGGATAATCATCTTCTCCAAAGGCTGCAGCAATACCACCCTGTGCTTCCCAGGAGTTGCTGACACTTGAAGCTGACTTTGTAACAATGGCCACTCTTCCATATTTCGAAGCATGATAAGCTGCTACCAGTCCTGCCAGTCCGCTGCCTATTATCACAAAGTCAAAATGCAGTTGCTTCATTATGAACGTTTGAATTTTTTTAACAGAAAGAGGGTCAAAAATATAAATTTATCTCCAATAAGGAGAGGAATTATGGATTGATTCTGACTAATCGCTTAACATGAATCCGCTCCCATGTATGTTTTTAATCTCCACCGAGGGATCATCTTTTAGATATTTTCTTAGTTTAGTGACAAAGACATCCATGCTCCGGGATGTGAAATAATCATCGTCACCCCATATTAATTTCAATGATTTTTCTCTTGTAAGCAACTCATTTTTATGCAGACAAAGAAGACGAAGCAACTCTGCTTCTTTGGGAGAGAGCTGTTGGACCTGACCATTGTGTTCTATTCTACGCAGTCGGAAGTTGAATGAATAGTGTCCTAATTTAAACACTTCGGACTCCGAAGTTCTACCGGTGGATTCATTGCGTTTTAAAATAGCTTTAAGTTTACAAAGCAGAACATCTGTATCAAATGGTTTGGTGATGTAATCATCTGCACCGACTCCGTATCCGATTAGAATATCTGCTTTCAATGATTTCGCAGTCAAAAAGATGATCGGAATACTCTGATTTATTTTGCGAATCTCTTGTCCGATGGTAAATCCGTCAATATGAGGGAGCATCACATCTAAAATGCAGATGTCATGAGTTCCCGCACGGAATTGATCCATTGCTGCTATTCCATCATTTACCCAGATAACTTCAAAATCGTTCAGCTCCAGATAGGACTTTAAAACAGCACCAAAGCTAAGATCATCTTCTACAAGAAAAATTCGTTTATTCATCTTCTTAATTATAGTTTTGAATTTAACATGAAAGGAATAAAAATATCAAAACAACTTCCCTGTCCCGGCTCGCTAATAACGTTAATGCTTCCATGGTTAGCATCGATTACAGCTTTGACATAGCTTAGTCCAAGACCAAAGCCTTTTACATTATGAATATTCCCGGATGTTTCACGGTAGAACTTCTCAAATATTTTTTGTTGTACCGCTTTGCTCATTCCGATTCCTTTGTCTTCGACCGAAATAATTATCCCTGTAGGAGTATTGCGGGTTGAAATACGAATTGAAGGTGAATCAGGCGAGTACTTATTGGCATTGTCGATCAGGTTACTTATCATATTTACAAAATGGACAGGATCTGTCGTTCCTTCCGGTTGGGTCGCATTAAATTCGGTCACAATACTGCCTCCCCTGTTTGTAATATGTAATTCGTAACTTGCAATTACTTTCTCAATTAATTCATGGATACTGACTTTTTGAAAGTGAAATTCAAAATCATGTCTTTCCAGACGTGCCATTGTAAGTATTTTCTCGACATGATCGTTCATCCTTCTGTTTTCTTTTCGGATCATATCGGTAAAATATTTTATCATGTGCGGAGTTCCAATGACCTTTTCATTCAAAATAGAATCAGCTGCGACTCCAATAGTGGCAATGGGAGTTTTGAATTCATGAGTCATATTATTGATAAAGTCTGCTTTCATTTCAGATATCTTTTTCTGTTTGATAATAAAGTAGATGCTCAAAAAGAACGTAATGAAAACAACTATACTGAAAAAGAGGGAAACCAATAGCAGCCAGTTGATTGATCTTAAAATGAAGTTTTTCTGGTTCGGGAAGAATACCAAAAGCCGGGTGCTTTTCGGAATTATATCATTCGGGAAAAGCTGAACAGAAAAAGGTGACTTTACTATATTCTGACTATCTGCTTTATTGCTTAAATAATTTACTTTTCCTCCGTCTGAGATTGCAAAGTCGAATGGAAGCGAAATGTCCCGGTTGTTCAATTCACGGCGAAGGACTTTTTGGATTTCTTTCGGATCAACATGTCGCCCTATTTCCATGTTTTGGAGCTCCATAATTACACGGTTTGTTTGAGACTGGATCTCTTGTGCCTTGCGTTGAAATTTTTTTCCTAATTGAACTTCGTTGTTAGTTACTCTCTGAATTGTAGAGGTGTGTTTTTTAGGGGATTTTATCTCATTTGGAGTATTTGTTTTATCTCCTTCAAAAACTGAAAGATCGAATGGCATAAATATATTCTGGTTTCCAGGTTCCCATTGAAGTATTTTGTTTAACGTCTGGGGGTCAAAACGCCCTTCTGTCTCCATTTTACGGAGTTCCTTCAGTGCGCGACCGGATTGTAATTGCAATGTTTTGGAATTATGACGAAATTGCTTCTCGGCATCCTTCATCTTATTCATGAAGTCTTTGTATCTCTCCTGGTGCTCGGCAAAAGGATGGGATTCTTCTATCTGTAAGGATCCTGAATTCGGATCCTGAATGATAATGCGGGTATGAAATTCGTGACTGAATAAAGAATCAAAATTGATATTAGGAATAGCGGGCATAGTAAAATCAAAATTGATAGTTGAATCGGAAGAAGCTTGGGTGGTAATCGTTTTGCGAGGTACTTTCTTTGATACTTGTGTTTGCTTTTGGGTTGAAGAAGCAATTACTTTTTCTGGAGAGGAGACAGACGGTCTCATCATCTGCCTGGCCAGCATAAGATTATTTTGGCTTTCAAGTTTTCCAACAGACGTTGTTAGTGCCTCATTGACACTTCTGGTGAACAATTCGTTTCGAATTTTGAGAGCATTATTCATCCAGATGATCTGAACAATGATCACCCCAAAAATGCCAACTCCCATTAGCACGATAAGCCCTTCTATTATCCTTTTGTTCATAACCCAAAATTACTATAAAAATAGGTCGTAAAAAGCACTTTAACTTTTTGTTAACTCTTTTTAACCAGCTATTAACGGCTTTTCGGAACTGCCACTTCTAACTTTGCTACCGTTCATTAATCAGACCAAAAAAAGAAGCATATGAATAAATTGTGTTTTGTAGCAGGAATGGCAACTGTAGTGGGAGTGATGAGTCTCACTTCAGGATTTGGTCAGAATAAGACTTCTGAGAAGCCAAAATCAATGAAAAGAATGACTATAAAAATCATTGAAAAAGATGATGAAGGGAATAAAGTTGTGTTAGATACAACCTTTACTGATAATGCAGCTTTTACAATGCGGAAAGATTTTGCTAAGATGGCAGATTCCTTACGAGCGACTCTGCATGAACGCATTAAAAGTGGTCGTCCAATGCATCGGCATAACAAGGAATTTATAGATGATGAGATGATGGCTTTCAACTTTGATGAGATTGACAGCTTGGGGAAGGCAATTGAAAAAGAGTTTAAAGACTTTAATTTTTGTCCGTTTGATGATAGTGCCCATTGTGGACAGATGAACATCAAAATCCCGCATGTCAAACCAGATGCTTTTAAGTTCATCCCGAAAGATATGCCTGACCTTTTCACATCCGAAAAATTCAATAATGAATCTCAGAATGGGATCAATCTGAATGATCCCAATATCATAAGTTATGAGAAAACTCCGATTGGAGAAGATAAAGAGAAAATTGTAATTATCCGAAAAAAGGAAGGAGGCCATACTGAAGGGACTGTAAAACACCAACGTTCAGGTCCTGTGAAAAAGAAATAGTGAATTCATAGACAACAAATACATACAGCAAAAAGGTTAGTTTGGTAAAGGAGGATGCTCTCAAGGCATCCTCCTTTTTTATCAATATTATTTCGATTGGCCTCCTGAACCTTCACTGCTGCCACCACCTGATTTCACATCATCGTTATTGATACCTCGCTGAACTTTCTTGATTTCTGCTTTCATTTCGCCAAAACGATAGCTGATGTTGAATCGGATACTTCTGGCTGGATAGTAGTTTGTGCTTTTTTGGCGGAAATTAGAATCAAATGTTACATGAGAGTATTTTTTCTCATGCCAGAATAGATCACTTCCCGCTAACGAAAGAGTCATTTTACGATTAAGCAGCTCTTTGTTTATCCCGATGCTGGTGTAATAAAAATTCGTTGACTTACTCTGCAGTCCAACAGGCGATTTGAAAAAACCACCATTCAAAGAGAGTTTGAAATTCTTTGGCAGAGAGTATTGCATTCCGCCGGATGAATGAAATCCGTAGCCATTATTCTTTAATCCGCCGTTTTTACTCTTGATGTCGCGATAGTCCAATGACCCATTTGCAAATAGATTTATTTTCGAGCCCAGTTTCAGTGAACCATAGAGAGAAGCTCCATAATATTTGTTGGATCCAATGTTATCGTATGTTGTTGTGCCAATTCCATTCTCAACCGTTGTGATACTCTCAATCCCATTATTTGTGAAAGAATAGGAGAGATCTACATTAATGCTTCCTAAAGTAGCAAATTTGCTTAGGTTCAGGTCGAAAGAATTACTCTTTTCCGGATCCAATTTTGGATTTCCGAAATGAATATTCTTTGGGTCTGCATCATTTACATAGGGATTCAAATACCAGATTCCCGGGCGCTGAATTCTCTGAGTGTAGGAGAAGCGTACATTGTCGGTGGCAGATAGCTGGTACGAGAGATTTGCAGACGGGATAAACTCGGTATATTCATTATTGAAGTCAGAATTGCTCTTCCCAATATATTCCCCTTTGGTTTTGGTGTGTTCCATTCGGACTCCTGTGCGGAAACCAATTTTTTTCCACTTCAAATTATAGCTTGTATAAGCAGCGTAGATATCCTGAGTGTAGTTGAAATCGTTCTCCTGTTCCGGAACTGTTAACCCATTTTTCTGATAATCCGTGTTGCTCGTATTATCTCGTAAGATAAATTTCAGCCCTGCTTCAATTCCATGGACTTTTGTTATTGGTTCAACATAGTCTGCCTGAAATGTCTGCTCGGTAGCATGTGCTTTATTGTCGATGTTAATCTTTTGATCGTAGAAATTGAGGATGTTGTTAATTGCAGAGTAGCTGTTACTATTATTCGGATTATAGTCGATTTTGTAAGAGAAGGTAAGTAATCTTCCCTCTTTCTTGAATGATCTCTGATAGTCGATGTTCCCTTCTGTGGAACCGAATGTCATTTTTGAATTGGCAATATTATTATATGATTCGACAGTTGTGAAGTTTACATCCCGGGTCTCTACCAACTGATCTGTGTATATTCTTTGATTTCCCTGAAAGCGATTGAAAGACATGCTAATCAGATTCAATGTGTCAACTTCATAGCTAGCCTCTCCGTAACCATACTGGAACGGGCCTTTGTATTTTGTTTTCCCATCGTAGTTGAGGTATTTCCTTGAATCATCATTAAAGTTTTCACGTTCGGATGTCGATGTGGTATAAGGATTATTCCTGTAACTGGCTCCGTAGTTGACTGAAAAACCAAACTTCCCAAGTTTAGCTGAAGCATATAAACCGCCGTTGTAACTATTCGTTGTACTGGTTCCGGCATTTACACTTCCGGTATATCCCTGTATTGTTTTTTTAGTGGTAATGATGTTAATGATTCCTCCAACTCCTTCTGCATCGTATTTTGAAGAAGGATTCGTAATTACTTCGATATTTTTAATACTGCTGGCAGGCATACTCTTAAGTACTTGCTTCGGATCGTTTGACAAGAGGGTGGATGGTTTTCCGTTTAAATGAATCTTGAAATTGGAAGCTCCTTTTAATTGGATATTGTCATCTCCGTCAACTGTAATTAGCGGGACTTTACGTAAGATGTCCAATACGTTTGATGTTTTTGATTCCGGATCGGTCTCTGCACTATACGTGATTTTATCAACTTCAACTTTTACCAACGGTTTGATTGCCGAAACCACTACTTCATTTAAAGCTTCCGATCCTTTTGATAAAAAGACCTTCCCTAATGAAATCACTTTCTTTGTATCTGTGATATCCAGGTTTTTTATTGTTTGTTTAAAACCCATTGATTGGAAGGTTAATATGTAATGCCCTGGTTTGTGTATAGGTGTGGTAAATTTCCCGTTGAGGTCACAGGCCATTCTTTTAATGACATTTTTCCCTTCTCCCAAAGCAATAGATATTGTTGCATATGGAATTTCTTCTTTGGAAAGAGAATCAACAGCTTGTCCCCTGATCTCAAACAATCCGGCAGGTTTGGATTGAGCAAAGAGCATTGCAGGTGATAGAAAGATAATTAAATATAGGAACAGTTTTTTCATGAGTAACAGCTTTTTTACCGGAATATCCGAAAGGAATTAACTTATAAATTGGATTGATAGTTTATAAAAATATATTACCGTTTAAAAAGTCTGCACAAATGAAGAATTATTACAGAGTGAAAGGGAAATTATATTTTTTTAACACTGTTAACGAATAAAATAGAAGGCTCAATATTATACCATTAAGGAAATTGTAACAGTGACTTTTGTGTAATATTGTCCAATCTGGTCAGATGAACGTTTGGCAATGAAACTACTTTAAACTGATATTAACTTAATGCCCGGAAAAGTTTGTTAAGGAGAATTTCTCTGGCTAAGATCTTGTGGAAATAAATATTAATAGGGATATCAAAGAGTATGAAAAAAGAGAGTGTCTTTGATTATCGAGACACTCTCTTTTTTATTGTTTATTCGATAAATATCTGTACGGACAAATTGCATCCTGAGCTTTGTTTCATCGATGCAATGTCATTTGAAACATCAGATCTGTTCCCAACCTGATCTATAATTATGCCGAACCCATTCTTCAGCCATCTGTGTCGCTTTGAATGTTTTGTTTTGAATATCGTAATTCGGACGGCCTTTGATTAATGAGAATTCTTTTCGTGTAGTGAATTTAAGAAGGTCGGAATCTGAGATGTTTGTAAACTTCATGGTACTTTGATCCCAGTATAAGCGTCGCTTTAAACTTTGCATCCTTACAGCTAAGGATCCGATAAGGATTGATTCGGTTAACGGACCGGCATAATCAAAATTAGCAGCAGGCAGCAACCTGTTATCCTGAGATTCCTTGCATGCTCTTAACCAGTCTTTTTCATGACCACCGGTAAATGCATCCTGTATTCTTCGAAGTGATTTTTCAGGTTGATTGAAATGAGACATTTCTTCAACAGGTAAAAGAGTTGGATTTGCCCCTGAAACACCGCACATGATTTTCCCTTTTGTTCCAACCATTATTACACCACCATTGGGATCCTGTCCGAGATCAATTCCGGCAGCAAGCTCTTGGGGGCGCTCCGGTAAAAGACCTCCGTCATACCAATGTACTTTTACTTCAGGCATTGCAACTTTCGGTAGGTTGTCACGCGACGGGAACCACCATGTAATTTTTTGTGCGGAAGGAAGACTTTCTATGGTTAACGGGGTAGAACTGGCTTCGACTGCAACCGGATTCTTAAGTTTTAACGCTTTAAATACAGGGTCAAGAATATGACACCCCATGTCGCCTAATGCACCGTTTCCAAAATCCCACCAAGCTCTCCAGTTCCATGGAGTATATATCGGATTGTATTCCCGATAAGAAGCTGGTCCGATAAATAAATCCCAATTCAGGCTTTTGGGAGCACTTTT
>JAUZOB010000369.1 GCA_030706665.1 Bacteroidota bacterium | reverse complement strand
TAATATAAACCAACCAAATTGAAATCATATGAAGATCAGTACATTCTTGCAATTTGCATTTTTACTGCTCTACTTAATTTCTCAACAATTGTTGGTTAACGGGCAGAATAAAGATGCAGAATTCCGAAAAGCACTTGTTGGCACCTGGATTATTGCAAATAACTCAGAAACACTTAACATTAGCTATAAAGTTGAATATACCTCAAATGGAGATATTTATGGTGAAGGATTTGTGATATCCAAGGTCGACAACGTCAGCCATCCTATCAATTTTTCAGGGAAATGGAGCATCAACAATAGTCAGCTAAAGGAAATAATAAAGAATTCTAATATTCCCGGGTTTAATAAGGAATATAATAGTACAATTCTCTCTATAACAACGAAAAATCTCGCACAGCAGGCTTCGGATGGTACTATTACTGTTGTCCCAAGAAAAATAGATCTTTACAGTTCGACAAAGAACTCAAACACATCAGCAGGAAACTCAAAACAAACAACAAATCACTCTAATACACCAATTAGCATCAGTAATTCTGATATTGCAATGGCGCAACAGGTTATTGATAACAACACAATGACTTTACCAGGGTTTGTTCCAGGATCATCTATCAAGAGCGGTCCAGGACCATTTTGTCCATCTGATGCATTAGTACTCTACATGCTTAAATTTCATCAGCAAACAAAAACATGTCCTCCAATAGCAGTAATAACTGAATCTCTCAAACAACTCAATGATATAGAATTCAATAAAAAAGCAGTATCTATCTTCTGGCAGGAATATTGTAACTACCAAAAAGTTGACATCAGCAATGCCAACTTTTTACATGATTATTTTGAAATATATATTTTGAAAAAACACACCAACAGACTCAAAATAACCAATGCTCGCTTACAAGGATATGTAGGTGCAGAAGAAGCATGGTCAAAAGCGATGAGTTCACAACAAAAAAGCTGGCAGAAATCTGTCGAAAGAGAAGATGAGTTTATACTAAAAAGGGACGCCTCCAGAGTAATTATAAATACGCAGGACGCTGTAGATGCAGCAGCAAAAGCTGTTTCCGGAGACTAAATATCATCAACTACTTTGAGAATCGATCAACAAACGCGTCTGCATAATCGTTTAATGCCAGGATAAAAGCTTTTAGAGGTCAATTCAGAGGTGTAAAAAATACAAGCTTCTTTCTCTTCAGACTTTCAAAAATCTTTGCCTGATATTAGAAATCCTTCGATTTTTAAGTTGATCCCAAAATTCTCAGACAGTTCATACTGGGCGAACTAATAAAAAAAGCTCCCAAGCCTTTCGGCTTAAGAGCTTTTAATTTAATCTAAACATCTGTTTCATTTCTTGTCGGGGTGAAAGGACTCGAACCTTCGACCTCGTCGTCCCGAACGACGCGCGCTACCTGGCTGCGCTACACCCCGTGGCTTCCGCCTTTTTACGGTGGGCAAAGATAGTACTTTCAGTTTTACCTGCATCATTTTATTTTACTTTTTTTATCAACAACATTTCAAATTATGCCTAAACAGAGTGGTTTCATGAAGTTAACCCAACACATCTCATGCCTAAAAATCTGAAGAGTCGCCCTCTGTTGATTTTTTAATGTTTGTAATTTCTATTTTTGTTAAAATTTAGACATCAATGAAGAGAAACATATATCCCTGGCTCGTTGTAGGTATGTTGTGGGTGGTAGCACTCCTCAACTACATTGACCGCCAGATGCTTTCAACTCTTAAATCGACCATGCAGGTCGATATCTCAAAGTTGAATTCAGCAGAGAATTTTGGTCGATTAATGGCCATTTTCCTTTGGATTTATGCTTTGCTAAGTCCATTCGCAGGAACCATTGCCGATCGATTGAACCGCAAATGGCTGATAGTAGCAAGTCTCTTCGTATGGTCGTTTGTCACCCTGATGATGGGCTACACAACTGATTTCAATCAGTTGTATGCATTACGTGCCCTGATGGGGATATCCGAAGCTTTTTACATTCCTGCCGGATTAGCATTGATTGCCGATTATCATCAGGGTAAAACAAGATCTCTAGCCATTGGTGTCCACACTACCGGTATTTACCTCGGACAAGCTATTGGTGGTTTCGGAATCACCATTGCCCATAACTACTCCTGGCAAGCAGCTTTTCATAGCATTGGACTGATCGGAATTATCTATAGCCTTTTATTGATCTTTTTCCTCAAAGAGAAAAAAGGTTATCATGTAGAACCGACAGGAGAAAAATCGATTCTGTCCGAATTATCCGGTGCTTTCAAAGGAATGGGTATGCTTTTTTCAATGTTATCTTTTTGGGTCATTCTATTTTACTTCTCTGCACCAAGCCTGCCCGGATGGGCAACAAAGAACTGGCTCCCTACCCTGTGCGTAGAAAGTCTGAAAATACCCATGACACAAGCAGGTCCGTTGGCTACTATCACTATCTCATTAGCTTCTTTAGTCGGAGTCCTTATAGGGGGTATTTTATCTGACAGATGGGTACAAAAGAATTTGAGAGGACGCATATTTACCGGAACATTGGGGTTGGTTCTCACTGTCCCTGCACTGTTTTCATTAGGCTATGGCAATTGCTTTACAACAATTTTCGGAGGAGCTATTTGCTTCGGCCTGGGTTTTGGAATGTTTGATGTAAACAGCATGCCGATCCTCTGTCAGTTTGTTTCTCCACGTTACAGAGCCACGGGTTACGGGATCATGAACCTGACAGGGATTTCAGCCGGAGCATTCATTACAACTTATCTTGGCAAATCCAGTGATGCCGGACATCTCGGAAGAGATTTCGCCTTATTATCTTTGTTTGTTACCGTAACGATTGTAATTACGCTGGCTATGCTAAAACCAACTGTAATCAATAAGACGGAAGGATAATCAAAAGCACTATGAAAAAATCATTTATGAATTCGCTAAATTCTCGTGGCAGAGTGCTTTTCAACTAATACAAACACATATGTCTTTTCTTGTCGGGGTGAAAGGAAACAAACCTTCGACCTCTTCATCCCCAACAACGCACCATCAGACTATTATAGTCTTAAGAAAGAAAAATGATTTATCAAAGGCTCCCAAAAATATTATTCCGGAAGCCTTTAATATTGACATATTTTAATAGTCAGCTCCTCATATTAAATTTAAAAAACCAGCGTATTGATCGAATGAGGAAGACTGACAATCTTTGCCGCTTGCCCTTTAATCCAAAGGCTATAGGGAATTTCTTCATCTGTTGCATTTTGAACCACAACTACCAGTCTGCCGTCTTTATTCAAAAAGGC
>JAUZOB010000368.1 GCA_030706665.1 Bacteroidota bacterium | reverse complement strand
GACCTGGGGGTTGTAAAGAATGCGACCAAAGAAGCAATGGTCAATCTTGAAATATCAGAAGGGAAAGCGACCGTCAAAGTATATACGACAGGTGAATATTCTTCGGCCACTGTTACACTTTCAGCAAAAGGCAAAATTTATATCCATGAAGTTGTGGACTTATCTCCTGAAAAGTCTTTTGAAAAGCAAGTTGCTGTCAGTACTGATCTGGCAGATGAAGAATTAAGTTTGGTTGTAAAAGACAAACGGAGCAGAATTCTGGTTGATTACAACCCGGAACCTCCTGTTCTGAAACCAATTCCTGACCCTGCCAAACCAGCCCTCGATCCCAAAGAAATCTCATCCATCGAGCAACTTTATTTAACCGCTCTTCATCTGGAGCAATACCGTCATGCAACTTACAGTCCTGTGGATTATTACCAGGAAGCATTAACTCGGGAACCCGATGACGTAAGATGTAATAACGGACTCGGACTATGGTTGATGCGTCGCGGACAATTTGCAAAAGCAGAACCGCTCTTCCGAACTGCAATAAAAACCCTGACCCAACGAAATCCGAATCCTTATGACGGTGAATCCTTGTTCAACCTCGGTCTCTGTCTGAGATACCAAGGCAAAACCGATGAAGCTTTCGATAAGTTTTATAAAGCGACCTGGAATGCCGCATGGCAGGATGCAGCTTATTTTAATCTGGCACAGTTGGCATCGATGAAAAATGATCTGGACGAAGCTCTCGACACCATAAATCATTCCCTGATCCGCAACTGGCACAATCACAAAGCCCGTCATCTGAAAGTTTCAATCCTTCGCAGACTGGGTAAAAGTCAGGATGCACTCAACCTGATTGACGAATCGCTTCAAATTGACAGCTTCAATTTCGGAGTACTCTTCGAAAAGTATCTTATTACCGGGAATACTTCCGTATTGGAGAATTTAAAGCACATGATGCGCGGTTATATTCACAACTACATCGAATTCTCGCTCGACTACGCTTTGGCCGGAATGTTTGAAGAAGCTGATGCATTTCTTAAACTTGGATTTGAAGATCCTGAGAATGTTTATCCGATGGGATATTACTTTCTGGGATGGTATGCTTCTCAGTCGGGGAACGATACAAAAGCTCTGGAGTATCTCCAAAAAGCAGCAACCATGAAACCGGATTATTGTTTCCCGAACCGATTGGAAGAAATATTAGCTTTGCAAACTGCTATGCAGTTAAATCCTGCCGATGCCAAAGCACCCTTCTATCTCGGAAACTTTTGGTATGGAGCCCGTCAGTATCCTGAAGCCATTTCCTGCTGGGAAAAATCAAAAGATCTGGATGATTCATTCCCAACTGTGCATCGGAATCTCTCGTTAGCTTACTATAATAAGACCAATGAACCCAACCGCGCATTGTTTGAACTTGAAAAAGCGTTCAATCTTGACACCTCTGATTCCCGAATCCTGATGGAACTTGATCAGCTGTATAAGAAACTTCAATATCCATATGCCAAAAGACTGACAATTCTTGAAAGATATCCTGACTGCGTTGATTATCGGGACGATGTTTATCTTGAACGGGCCACCCTTTACAATCAGCTGGGGGAATATAAAAAAGCTCTCGATCTGATCATGAATCGGAAATTCCATCCCTGGGAAGGCGGCGAAGGTAAAGTTACCGGCCAGTATATTTATTCCCTGATCGGATTAACCAAAAAAGCATTAAAGTCCGGACAGTTTGATGAAGCGATATCATTCCTGAAAGCAACAGAAACTTATCCTCATAATCTGGGAGAAGGAAAACTTTTCGGAGCTCAGGAAAACGATGTCAACTATTGGATGGGATGTGCCTATGAGGGGAAAGGAGACCTTGACACAGCCCGACGATACTGGGAAAAAGCTTCTGCCGGACTGAGTGAACCGTCTGCAGCCATGTTCTACAACGATCAACAGCCCGATAAGATCTTCTATCAGGGGCTTGCGCTTCTCAAACTTGGACGTAAAAATGAAGCATTTGGCCGCTTCAACAAACTTAAAGACTACGGGGAGAAACATATCTTCGACAAGGTTAAAATCGATTACTTCGCGGTATCACTCCCTGATCTGCTTATCTGGGACGAAGACCTCAATCGTAGAAACGAGCAACACTGCCATTACCTCATGGGACTGGGTTATCTGGGGTTGAAGCAATTTGATCGGGCAAAACAAGAGTTTGAAAAAGTACTTTCTATGGACATCAATAACCAGGGAGCACAGATTCATCTCGAAATGACCATGTAACGGATAAGTCTGAGAACAGAATACTCATTCTGAAATCAACTTAAAGCACAAAAGTAATATCAGGCAAGTTCTGTTTGACCCTTTATTGATAGTTTAAACGATGGATAGACGTTTCAAATACGTCTTATCCATCGTTTTTTAAATCAGGCTCCGATACTGATTTATATTTAAGCATTAATCCGTTTCTTTGAGATACCACTTAAGAAAATGCTAAACTGTATCCCGATTCTAGTGAAGATAAAGAAAAGACAATCTCCATTTTTACCCATCAGGCAATCACATCAACAACACTAAAGCAAGTCTATATCAAAGCTTTATTTGAACTACCGTTGAGAGTCGGTTCAGATGTGTTTCAGTTATCATTTCGACGAATGAACCACGACTGAACCACGTCTAAAGGACGAACGAAGTATAGTGTTGCCATCTTGTTGGTAAGGTCCGGTTATCTTTATAATGATAATTCAAAAAGAAACCGGATCCGACAGAATTTCAGGAGGGTAACTCCTTTAATCTATACTACCTAAAAGTCTTGTAAAACGGATTAAGCATCTCCCCGTTTGAAGAAAAATCACTGATCTTGACAAACACCGGAAAAACACCCAGTATTAGCTCAATGTTTTATAACTCTTAACGAAAAGATCTATTGCTTATTCAGGAATCTTTGTAACAAAGAAAGATTTAATGCGCTTCCGGGAAACACAGCTTGTATTTCCTCGAAATTCACTTTAAACCGGCACCCTTCTCTCCATCTGCTGCAGCCAAAAGCCGTCTTACCCTGAAGCAATCGTCCCTGCCCGCATTGCGGACAAGTTACACTCTCAACATTTCCATATTGCGCTTCTCTTTCCCGAACGACAGAAGTACCTGAAACACGAGCATCTGATTCGGACGGATTATTATTCTTGCCGGAAGTCTCTTTCTTCTCTTCTGAAGCAGAAGCATCTTTTTCGAATGAGAATTCTCCTTTCCCGGATAATATAATCTTGCCGGAACATTTTTCACCCTCTATCTCAAATCCTTTAATCCGGGGAGATT
>JAUZOB010000367.1 GCA_030706665.1 Bacteroidota bacterium | reverse complement strand
CCGACCAGCGTCTGATTCTTTTTTATCATGAATTGCTAAATCAAAAAAGAAAATCCATTCTATTTTGGAAAAGATGTGCGGCATCAATTGCTGCTATTTTGGTTGTTGGTTTTTTAGCCAGCTGGCTGGTTAACCAACATGTCGAAAAAACGACTGCCGTGTCACTGAGTACATTAACCGTTCCGAGAGGAGCTCGTTCGAATATTACATTGGCAGACGGGACAGAAATTTGGTTAAATGCAGGTAGTGAATTAAAATATCCTGTTTCTTTCGGTTCCAGAGAAAGAGTGGTTTCCCTTTCGGGAGAGGGGTTCTTTCATGTCAAGTCAGACCCTAAACATCCATTTGTTGTGAAGACCCATAATTTTGATCTTAAAGTAACCGGAACAAAGTTTAATATTCGTTCCTATACTGATGCTCAGTTTTCATCTGCCACTTTGGTTGAGGGAAAGATTACTCTCTTACCCCGTAACTCGAATCGGGAAATCATCATCAATCCGGGAGATAAAGTCAATGTAAATGCGACAGATTTTTCTGCAACTGTTACTCATGCAGATGTATTGGCTGATACCTCATGGAGAACAGGAAGTTATAAGTTTTCCAGAATTTCTTTTCCTGATTTGGTTAAGCTTTTAGAACGTGTTTATAATGTTAAAATAAGCTTTTCAGATGAAAGGCTGCGACTCTTTAACTACTCGGGGGGAATTAATGATCAGGAAACAATTACTCAAGTGCTCGAGTATTTAAAGTTGACAACTCCAATAGAATATAAAGCGATTAATTCCCGGGAATTCCAAATAACTTACAGACCTTAAGTATATAAAGAGAAAGGGGTGTTTCCTACAACGTCTCTTTGATCTTCATTTGATCCAAGTTAACTAACAAAAAATGCAGGGTGCTGCCACAATATCTTGCATAAGTAATAACTAAAAGAATAACAATTGAAACATAATACAGCTATAAAAAAGGAATTGTTGGGAAGATTCTTCACAACCTGTTATTTCTAAAATTTTTCGCCTAATGGAATTAAATAAACTAATCGTATTGCATAGAAAATATAAAAAGCCTCGCTCTTTTCAATGCACCCATTTTAATATAAGCCATTTATGAAAAAAGAACTAATTGTTTGTTTTTTCCTTTGCTTCACATTGATTGCGAATGCGCAAAAAAAAGCTTCTGCTTTAACTGGTTTAAAAGAAAAAACAGCATTTCAAACTAGTAGTCCTTGGATTCCGGAAATAGATGCCCGCCCTGATATTGCGATCGTTTATGGAACCAATGATCGCGATGGAATGACATTCGAGGAACGATTGAGAACCTGGAGAGATCATGGTTATCAAGCTCATTTCATGACGGGAATTGCCTGGGGGGAATATTTCGATTATTTCCTGGGAAAATGGGATGGTCAAAATCACTTGGGCGTTGGTCAGGTCGATATAAAGGGAGATACCATTGGGCATGGGAAAAATATGCCATACATTGTTCCGGTTCAATCCTATATTGATTACATGAAGTCTCAGGTCATCAAGAAAGTTATTGATGCCGGTGTCTCTTCAATCTTTTTAGAAGAACCTGAATTCTGGGCAAGAGCAGGATATAGCGCCGTTTTTAAACAAGAATGGCAACGTTATTACGGATTCCCATGGAGAGCTCAACATGAGTCTCCTGAAAACACATATCTTTCCAATAAACTGAAGTATCAGTTGTATTATAATGCAATAAAGCAGGTTTCTACTTTTGCAAAAGATTATGGGAAAACCAAAGGACTAAATGTCAAAGTATATATTGCTACTCATTCGCTGGTTAATTATTCTTCCTGGATGATTGTAAGTCCGGAAGCAAGCTTGGCTTCATTGCCGGGAATTGATGGATATATTGCTCAGGTGTGGACTGGCACATCCAGAGAGGCGACCTATTATAATGGGATAAAGAAAGAGCGAGTATTTGAAAATGCTTTTCTGGAATATGGGTCAATGGTTTCAATGACTGCTCCTACCGGTCGGAAATTATTCTTTCTTACTGACCCTATAGAAGATTGGCCGCGTGATTGGGGTGATTATAAACGCAATTACGAAGCTACGTTTACCGCTGAATTATTATATCCGACGGTTAATAACTATGAGGTGATGCCTTGGCCTGAACGCATTTATACCCGACCTTATAAGTTGGCGAATAGTAAGGGAAGTGCGTTGATCCCAAATTATTATTCGACTCAAATGCAGATCATGATCAATTCTCTCAATGATATGCCTATTTCTAATAACCGGGTATCCGGTTCTTCCGGAATTGGAGTTCTGATGTGTAACTCTTTGATGTTTCAGCGTTTTCCAATACATAATGGGTTTGACGATCCTCAATTTTCTAATTTCTATGGACAGACTTTCCCTTTATTAAAATATGGAGTACCTGTACAGACGGTTCATATGGAGAATCTTTCCTATCGTGCATCATTAAGAGATATGAAAGTCTTGATAATGAGTTATTCTAATATGAAACCTATGTCTCCTACGATGCATCAAGACCTGGTAGATTGGGTAAAAAAAGGAGGAGTCTTAATTTATTGTGGTCGGGATGATGATCCTTACCAGTCGGTAATGGAATGGTGGAATACCAAAGAGAATCAATTTAAAGCTCCATCCGAACATTTGTTTAAGCTTTTGAATCTCAATGTTTCCTCTGGAAATAAAAAGTATACCGCAGGAAAGGGAGTCGTTTATATCTTAAGACAAAATCCTAAAGAATTTGTCATGAAGGCGGATGCAAGCGGAGAGTTTTTGGATGTTGTAAAGAAAGCCTATGAGAATGATGCGAAAGCAGGAAAACTGGAATTTAAGAATTGCTTTTATTTAGAAAGAGGCCCTTATGATATTGTCTCGGTAATGGATGAAAGCATTAATGACAAACCCTATGTTGTGAAGGGACCTGTCGTTGATTTGTTTAATTCAGCTCTCCCTGTACTTTCTCAAAAGGTGATTAATCCTGGAGAACAGGCTTTCTTATATGATTTAAAAAGAGTGAAAAATAAATTACAGCCTCAGGTACTGGCTTCTGCTTCTCGGATTTATTCAGAAAAGATCTATAAGGGAAGTTATGCATTTACGTCGGTAGGACCTTTGAAAACAGTTAATAGTATGCGGATTCTATTACCGTTTTCTCCTAAGAAGATATCGGTAATGGATAAAAAAGGGAATACAATTTCGGATGTAAAGATGGTTTGGGATAATATTTCTAAAACCTGCTATTTAAGCTTTGGAAATAATCCTGAAGGAGTAGATGTTAAGATAATGTGGTAATATGGAGGG
>JAUZOB010000366.1 GCA_030706665.1 Bacteroidota bacterium | reverse complement strand
TCTTCAATTAGCATGGAGCTTCACTTTTGTAATACTGGCTGTACTATTTGTAATATTCGGTTTCTATCATAAATTCATGCTCCCCTATCCTGCCTCCGATCATTCTGCCGCATCGCAAAATAAGAATCTGTTCAAAGAGTTCTTCGGAACATTCGGGTCCTTCTTTAAACGAAAAAACATAGGACTTATCCTTGCGTTCCTGTTATTGTACCGCCTTGCAGAATCTCAGTTGGTAAAAATGGCTTCGCCCTTTATGCTCGACACCCGTCAAACAGGCGGACTGGGATTGACAACCGGAGATGTCGGATTGTTATATGGTACTTTTGGAATCATTTCTTTAACAATCGGAGGCATTCTGGGTGGAATAGTCGCAGCCAAAAAAGGATTGAAATTTTGGCTTATTTGGATGGTTCTCATCATGAATGTCTGTCCTCTGGTTTATGTTATTCTTGCTTATACTCAACCACAAAGTCAGTATCTTATTGCTTTAGGTGTATCCATCGAACAATTTTGTTATGGATTTGGATTTACTGCCTACATGCTTTATATGATCTATATCTCTGAAGGAAAGAATAAAACGGCCCATTTTGCTATTGCTACCGGATTCATGGCTCTTGGAATGATGCTCCCTGGCATGCTATCGGGCTTTCTGCAAGAGATTATCGGGTACAAACATTTCTTTATATGGGTTATGCTTTGTATGATACCGGGAGTATTACCTGCTTTCTTTGTTAAAGTTGATCCAGGGTTTGGAATAAAGAAAGATGTTCCCAAAGATTAAAGCAAGCTCAAATGAATATTGTATACTTAAACATTATTCAACAGAATCACAACTTAAGACAATTCTTTGGCTACCAGGATATTTTAAAGATCTAATGGATCAATGAAAGAAACTGAAAAGAGAATAAGAATTGATTAATTTGACAAAAAATGAACAGTAAGTACAATCAGCAATATAAAGACTAAATTAATCTATACCAACGCCAATTTTTAACCATCCACTACTCGTCCTTCAAGCGTGGTTCAGTTATCATTTCGATATACAAACCATGTCTGAACCATGTCCAAAGGACGAACGAAATACGGTGTTGTATCGGATTACTTTACTCTATCTTTATCAAGCTGCATGTATTCAGAGAGAATACTTAACTTTTACAACTAAGGGAGGAACAATGCCCTGCTGAATCTTTCAAGGCAAAACTAAAAGCTCCCGGGAGTCAATTTAGGGACGTAACGGATATTTGTTTCTTCTATTCCGGGCATCTGATATTTAGGCAGAATATTCTTTGTCCACAACTTTTCACATTGATCTAATCGTCTAAATCCAATAAAAAAGCTTCATCGAGTGAAAGATTCACTTGATGAAGCTTTTTTTATTATAACTATGGGAATCAATGAATTGATAAGTTCTTTGCAAAAGGAACTATCAATTATTATTTATCAGGCATAGAAGACTCATTCCACACTGAGATTCCGCTACTCGTTCCGACATATACTTTGTTTTTATAAACAGCGATAGTCTGCACCCGATCATCAGGCAAACTTCCATTCTCGACATTGTAAGTGATCCATTTCGAACCGTTGAATACAGATACTCCTTTGTTTGTTCCAACCCAAACATTGCCTTTGCTATCGGTTGCTAACGAAAGAATCAGATTGCAAACCAATCCGCTATTTTCTTTTTTATAAATTGTCCACTTAGAACCTGATACTTTAACAACTCCGTCACAGGTACCAATCCAGACATTGCCTTTGGCATCTGAGCTCAAAGAATAAACATCATTGTCAGGCAATTGACTATTCTGTTTATTAAACAACGTCCACTTTCCATTATCCAACACGGAAACACCATGATAAGTACCAAACCAGGTACGGCCTTTAGCATCAGCTGTAATAGAGAGAATTGAATTATCTCCAAGCTTAACTTTATCAGCTTTATAGACAACCCAACGATCTTCTTTATTCTGTACTTCGCTACTGATATTATTGGACATGATGTCTCCTTTTCTTTCAAGATTAACAGCTCCTCCGCCCCAATCGCCAACCCAGATGCTTCCTTTTCGATCAGCAGTTATGATATTCGCGCAATCATTTGGAGATGCTCCTTTAACTTTCTCCCAACTTTTATTGTCTTCGCATTTATAGACTCCTCCATCCCATAAGCCAGCCCATTTGGTATCGTACTTGTCAATAAACAACGTTTCTATATAAACTTTTTCAGGTCCTTTAGCCAGCCATTGACCGTTTTCGTACTTATAAATGCCATAACACGTCCCAACCCACATGTCTCCTTGTTTATCGAAGCAGATCGAACGAATGTCATTTTTCTGCGATTGATGATCTTCAATTTTTAAAGTTGTCCAATGCCCTGCAGAATATGCACAGATCGTACAGAACAGGAACAACATTGATAATATCCTTTTCATTTTTTGGATTTATTGTTATAACCTCAGACTGGTGATTATTAATGCTATTTTTGAGCTTTTAGCCAATTCATATAATCTGTATAGAGCTTTCCGGAATCCGGATGCCCGACCGTTGCAATGGATCCAGGTTTATTCATAATACCCAAATACTGATAAACCAGAATATTTTCGACAAAAGGAGAGATATCTTCCATTTGTTTAAGTATTCTCTCAAAGCTGGCAGGAATCAGGGCACTATTATAAACATCACCTTCGAATTCAAATATCTCCATATCCGCCCAAAGTCTTGCCCGACCTGCTTTAGCATGAGCTTTATATAAACCTTCATAGTATTTCCCGGCAGTACCAACTCGCGTCTTCTTAACCCCGATCTCATCCTGATAAGCAATAATATCTATATCTAGTTTCTCAAGTTGTGTAACGTATTTATCATCAAATCGGACAGACTTTGTTCCATAAGGAGCAATCAAATTCACAGATCTCGGAGTAAGACTTCTTGCGATCTTTGTACAGTTGTTCACATAGTTTATCGTTGTATCGTCTATGTAATTCCATAATCCCGATTCATTCGGATAATACCACCCATAGAAACTTTTGTGATGAGAATATTTCTCAGCGACCTCTTCCATTCCCTTTTCACGCAACTTAGCAACTTCAGCATCCGACATCATCTTGTTTCCGTCACGCCAGTCTGCCCAAAAATCATTGCTCACAAAGAATTTAATACCGCATTCGTCTGCAGCTGAAAGCACTGCTTCCAACGGATCCGCACAAACATAATCGTACCGTGGCTGAAGTTTTGAGGGATAAAATGTTTTCCCATCATTCGCCACTGCCATCAAGACAAGGTATTCCATCCCTGCTTCGCTAATCTCTTT
>JAUZOB010000365.1 GCA_030706665.1 Bacteroidota bacterium | reverse complement strand
GCACTTCAGCTTGACACTAAAGGCATCACTTTCGATTTCGTTTCTTTGGATGACTACAAAAACGGTCTTGGTAAAGATGGTGGCTACACTTCAGTAGGTGCAGTTTCTTCAACTTCAAACTGGAATTTGAGTGCAAAGGCAGTGAGTGACTTCAAACACTCAGACGGAACGACTATAATGTCACTGAACAATGTAGGTCTGAGCGTAGCTTATAACGGAAATAAACCAATTAAAAATAATACAACAGCAGCTCCTTTAGCTCTGGCTAATACAGAAAGAATTCTGATTGGGCACAACGGAACAAATCCAAATGCAGGCGATTTCAGCGACAATGGCTTCACTGTAAAATGGGAAATGGGAACCAAAAGAGGTGATATGAACGGATCCAGTCTTTTCGATCAGGATTTGAAAAAAGGAACTTACACAACCCAGGTACAGTTCATCGCTACCGAAGTAATGAAATAAAGAGATTACCGTAAAGGTAACATTAGGATAGCATAATAAGGTTTAAAGCCGCCAGGGGAGGGGTCCTTGGCGGCTCTTTTTATACTCATTCCTATTATCTTTAATTATTCCAATCAGGAGGAGTTTGTCCTAACAAATGTTTCACGAAGAAATCTCTGCGTTTCCTTTCTCCGTAATCACCTCCCATTGTATGATTTACTCCGGGTAAAACAATCAATTCAAATTCCTTTTTAGCTTTTATCAGAGCATTTACAACCTGCATCGTAGTAGCAGGATCAACATTGTCATCCACCTCCCCTACTATCAGCATTAAATTGCTTTTCAATAATCCGGCATTTTCAACATTAGAATTCTGCGCATAATGAGGACCAATCGGATATCCCATCCACAACTCATTCCACCAGATTTTATCCATCCTATTGTCATGACATCCGCACGCAGCAACTGATGCTTTATAAAATTCAGGATGAAATAATACCGCAGACATAGCGTTTTGTCCTCCGGCCGAAGCTCCAAATATTCCAACACGAGTAGTATCCATATAAGCATATTTTTGGGCTGCAGCTTTCATCCATAAAATCCGATCAGGAACTCCTGCTTCTTTCAGATTCTTCCAACAAACATCTTCAAATGCTTTTGATCGATTTCCAGTTCCCATTCCGTCAATTTGAACAACAATGAATCCCAATTCTGCCAAAGGAGAGAAGAATCCGAAAAAAGGAGTAAAAGACTTGGGTACATAATTATCACCAGGGCCTGCATATATATACTCAACAATCGGATATTTCTTTGAAGGATCAAAATTTGATGGTCTATAGATTAATCCCCAAATATCAGTCTTTCCATCTCGACCTTTTGACGAAAACACTTCAGGTATCTTCCATCCAGCCTTTACAAGATCTGCTATATCCGCTTTTTCTAATTCCTTAATAAGATTTCCGGTCGTTCCATCGCGTAAGACTGTAACAGTAGGAAAATCAATACGCGAATATGAATCGATCAAATAAGCATAATCCGAAGAGAACCATGCCGTATGATTGCCATTTTCAGGCGTAAGATCGACTAATCCGGTCCCATCAAAATTAATCCGATAATAGTGGATCAAATAGGGATCTTCGCCCGGATTCCGACCAGAACCAGAAAATACAATCTGACGTTTCTCTTCATTTATATCCACAACATTACGAACGATCCACTCTCCTTTTGTAATCTGATTTTTTATCTTCCCAGACTCTCCGTCAATCAAATAAAGATGAAACCATCCGTCACGCTGAGACTTCCAGATAATTTCCTTTCCATCATTTACATAAGCATGATAATTGCGTGTATATTCAACAAATGTATTACTGGTTTCATCAACAAGAATCTTCACTGCACCATCAGAAGCATTTACTTCTGCCAGCTGAAAACGTTGATGCCCTCTTTGATTGAATTCAAAAGTAAATCCTCTGCTATCTTTCCACCATTCCGGATCAGATAAGTCAAATTGATTTTCGTATGCAGTAGCATCTATCGGAATCTGCACTTTCTTTTCCACATCAAAAAGCGAAGGTCTTTTAATTGGAACAACATCTCCCGGCTTTAGGTATTCCCTTTTCTGAAGCTTTGGTTGAAGCTGGTCAACCGGAGAAGACTCAACAAAATAGATATATTTCTTCACATTCTGTTTTACCTTATTGGTTGCAAGCTTTTTAGAATCAGGTGACCAAACAACGAAAGATGAATAAAAATCACCTTCCGACCCATCATAACTCAACTGAAATTCTTGCTGTGTTGTCAAATTGCGGATATAAACGTTATAATTCCTGATAAATGCAATCCATTTCCCATCAGGAGAAATTACCTGTCCTCGTCCAAACTCATCTCTACTGGCAGCCCAATACCCCGAATCCTTATTATATTTCTCAGCCTTTTTAAGTTTAATCAATTTATTGCAACTCAATTTATATTGCCATTGAACACTATCAACAGTAAATTTCATTTCCTTTAAATCTTTATTGAAAGAAATCTGAGACAACCCCAATTGAAAAGCTTTTTTTAGTTTACTTCCCTGACTTGAGAGTAATTTTGATAATTTATTTTGATCAAAAGCCTCTTTTTTAATTCTCTTATCTGAATCTACAATATAATACTCTTCTCCCCTGCGGGTCTTTACCCGGTACCAGAACGTGTGGCTTTTTTCCACCCATTCCGGAGAGATACTTGTCTGATAAACAAGCTTATTAAACCTTCTAGTTGAGTCTGCTCTCTGATAATCAGATTTTGTCACCTGCCCGAATCCAATCAATTCACTCAGCAGAAACGCAATTGAGATGAAAGCCTTTAGATTAATTTTCATAACACCACATATTAAACTTAATAATAACACAATTCGTTTCTTTATTAGTCCTTTATACTTTTATTAAGTATTCTCACAATCGAACTTTCGATTGTGTCGACAAAAACACAAGTGATATCACACTCTATATGAACCACTTCACAATATCAAAATTTAATGATTTCCTTAAGAACAATAAAAAGAATAATTATACAATGTCGCATTTATAATTGCATGTAAAAATGATCTTTGTCAACTTTAAATATTCATTTACAATAAGAAGGAAAATTGATAAGGGAAGTCCAACTTATTGAAGGTCGATTCAATATTTTAAACCTCAGTTTATTCTTTCAAGCAAAATAGCAATAGAAGGCTTTCTGCAATTCGATGCTGACATCTTCAATGGAGAGTGTCCGGACCACTCCCATTAAAGACAGTTTAAGCCTTTTCAATCAACACTTCATTCAATCCGGATTTCCGGGTTAAATACTCATTTGTCGGGGCAATGAAACCTACTATAAAT
>JAUZOB010000364.1 GCA_030706665.1 Bacteroidota bacterium | reverse complement strand
CTCTTTATTAAGGTGCTCACCCGTAAAGTTCTGGATGTTAATCCTGCTATCAACGATTTTGTGATGAAAGGGTATCAGGAGGGCTTGAAATATGAACCATCTCCTTTAGAAAAGGATCCGGAACTTAAGCAGTTTGCTTTGGAACAGACTCCCTGGATCGATGATGCAAAGTCTGACCGTTTTAGCTATTTTGATCCTAAAGAACTGACTCCTTCGATTGTATCCGGATTGAACAGATTGAAAGAACTGCAATTATCTGATGGAGGATGGCCCTGGTACAAAGGAATGAGAAGCAATGCTTACGTTACGGCTTATATCCTGAACGGATTGGCACGTCTTGAAAAGGATGGGGCTTTGAATATGCGGTCATACCCGGATATTAAAGAGGCAATGTTTAAAGGATTGGGATTGCTGATGAATGAAATGAAATCAGATTTCGAACGGATTAGGAATAGGGAGCAAAATAATCTTACTTCTTTCTCTATTCTTTCCCTTTATACCTATAGCTACTTCCGGGATTGGAATATTCCGGAAAAGTGTAAGCCAGCTTATGAATACTATCTGAATCAGTCAGCTAAATATTGGAAGGAATGTAGTTTAGAGCAAGAAGGAATGTTGGCTTTGGCTCTGAATCGCTTGGGTAAGAAAGAAGCTGCACAAAATATCCTCACTTCCATTCGTGAACATGCTTTAATTAAGGGATCAGGTATGTATTGGGCAACGAATAGAAAAAATTGGTTTAGCAGTAATATCGATGTGCAAGCCTTGATGATTGAGACTTTTGATGAATTGGCAAAAGATCAGAAAGCGATTGATCAGATGACATATTGGTTGTTGGAGCAAAAGCGTACTCAGGCTTGGAATACCTCAAAAGAAACAGCTTCTGCGCTTTCCGCTCTTTTGTGCAGGGGAAAGGTAGTAAGTGAATCTCGTCCGCTTAGAGTTACGATCAAAGGGAAAGAAGTCTCTCCGGATTTATTTATCGGAAAACCGGGGTATCTGAAGATGGAGGTTAAATCTTCAGATTTGAAATCAATTGAGATTACGAATCCCAATTCAACACAGGCTTGGGGTGGTGTTTATGTGATGCAAAAAGTTCCGATGACACAAAATGCAGAACATGGAACTGATATCCGGTTAAAGAAGGAGCTCTTTTTGGTACAAAGCGCAAATGAATCCGTGATGGTGCCTTTAACCGATAGTCTGAAGTTGATGCCGGGTGACAGAGTTCGGGTTAGATTAATTATACAATCGGGAAGAGATCTTGAATTTGTCAGTCTGCTTGATCCCAGAGGTGCCGGATTTGAACCGGCCTCTCAGTTGTCAGAATATAGATGGAAGAGTGGAATAGGGTACTATTTTACTCAAACAGATACCGACACCCGATTCTTTCTGTCTGATGTTCCTGTTGGGACCCATGTATTGGAGTATGATCTGATTGTTGCGCATAAGGGTGCATTTTCTACCGGACTGGCCAGAATAGAATGCATGTATGCGCCCGAGTTCTCATCATACTCAGGCGGGAGCTTGCTGAAGACAAATTAGGAGGAGAATCTTATTTTGTTTTTTCATATCCGAGCATGGAAACATAGTCGACTACCCGGTCTGATGGATGAACGTCTCCGGAATGTCCTCTGCGAAGAATAGTGAGCTGAGGCTTGATGGCTACCCGTTTCAGATACTCCATCAGAGTCATGATAGGACCGTATCCGCAGATACTGGCCTTAAGTTCCTTGACTGTTTTATAAGTATTAGCTGTATCGAGATGAAGCATGTGGGTCAAAACCGCATCATCGATTTTAGCCCCGAGTGCGGGGGGAAGGTAGTGACAGAAGTCGGATGAAGCAATCAGAAAGATCTTCCTTTTTAATTTGGAAGCAGCTATTTCAATTTTGCCGGCAAGTAATGCTGCTGCTTCCGGATTCTGTCTGTTCATTGTTATGGGCAAAATCTTAAACGGATATTTCAATAGAAGTTGCAGAAATGGCACCTGAACTTCCCCTGAGTGTTCGCTGTCGTGAGCAGCATCAGAAACTACTATATCTAATGCTTCAGCCATCTCTGTGTCGAGTTCTACTTTCCCCAACGGGGTTTCCCATGCAGTATATCCGCAAAGATTATAATCGGTTGTGCCTAAACCACTATGATTGGGGTTTACAATCACAAATGTTTCAAATTGTTCATGCGTGGTTGCGAGAATATCATATAGATGAATGGCCTGGTATGCTGAAAAAACATAGCCTGCGTGGGGTGAAACGCCTCCCAGTAAGTGATTCCCGGACGCAAGGGATCTGTTTATCTTGTCCAGCTCCATTTCTCTTACAGAATAAATAATCTCTGTTATCTCTTCTTTGTCGGCAGGGTAGAACCTCCCGGCAACACTTGGTTTACGAATTTTTTCCATGATCTATAAATAGTCAATTACATGTGTTCCACAATTTTTGCAGTTTCCGGATTCGTCCAAATCAAAAAATTCAGATTGATAACGGTAGCGGCTGATAAGGAGATGTTTGCAGGAAGGACAAAAGGTATCTGATTTCCCTTCCAATGATACATTTCCCACATATACGAACTCTAGTTTTTCATGTGCGAGCTTAAAAAGATGGGCTAGTGTTGAGGTAGGCGTGGGGGCTTCTGTATAAAGATAACTTGGAAAATATCTTGACAGATGAAAAGGAACAGAAGGAGATAGTTCTTTTGTAATCCAATCAAGCATCTCTTTAAACTTTTCTTCATCGTCATTTTCTCCCGGGATAACAAGATTGGTAAGCTCTAGGTGTTTTCCTGCATTGTATATTATTTTTATACTTTCTAAAACGGGAGCCAGACTTGATCCGGTAACCTTTCTGTAAAAGTTATCATCAAAAGCTTTTAGGTCCACATTAAAAGCATCGATAAAGGGAAGAAGTTCCATTAGCGGTTTGGGATTAATGTAGCCATTGGTAACCATTACGTTTTTCAATCCTTTTTCCTGAGCCAGTTTTGCTGTTTCAATCATGAATTCATAAAATACAGTCGGCTCGTTATAGGTATAGGCTATTCCCAGATTATCCTTGTGACGAGTGGCCAATTCAACAATGTCCGCGGGTTTCATCTTTCGGGTATAATATGCATTTTCTCCCGAATGCTGAGAAATTGTATAGTTCTGACAAAAGCTGCATCGAAGATTACATCCGTTGGTTCCGAATGACAGAATCTGACGGCCAGGGTAAAAATGAAATAGTGGTTTTTTCTCTATCGGATCGATTGCCAGAGAGGCAACTTTCCCAAAGACTTCAGTATACAAGACGCCCTCAATATTTATCCGAACCTTGCAT
>JAUZOB010000363.1 GCA_030706665.1 Bacteroidota bacterium | reverse complement strand
ACTTCTCCCCTCCAAGACGCCTTCCCATTCCAGATTTTAGAACAGTGGCATAAGATCGTTGTCTTAGAGACACAAGGAGTTACAGCTGCGGTAACAGTTCCGGACTTTAACCGGATTCCCTTTTCACCCTTTTATCTGAAAAGATAAAAGGACACCTATTCACCCACAAAAGTAAAAGTTATTTCCAATACTTCAGAAATAAATCAGAAAAGAATTCATATTTTTAAAAAATATCCCCTCCCGATAGTAGAAAAAAGGGAGAAACACCTGCTCTGTTCAATTATTCTTAAATTACAAATTTAAACGGCTGAAGGAAGAATGCTTAACCCTTTTTCCGTTAGCCTTTAACTAGCGTTCCGCTACCGTTTCTTTACCATGTGGGTAAAGGAACGGTAAGAGGTTCGTAACCTAAAAACGGACTTGTATCCGGTCAGATCGAACTTCCATGGAGAAGATATTTTAATTCCATCCGACCTTTTATCCTTCAAAAAATAATGAGAGTCTGCCTAAATTTATCAGACAGACTCTCATTGTGCATTTTCACCTAAGAATCAAGGAACGAAGACCTCTCTTCTTGTGAATTTATTTGGTTATCAATCCGATTTCGGCAGCCGAAGTAAACTTCTTACCATCTACCTCTTCTTTTGATACCAGTTTGAAGTATTTTGCAGGGTAAGTTTTATTAAATAGAACAGTCTGTTTGATTGGATTGTTTTTGATATTACTGAATTCACCGGTCGAATCCACCTTCGTCCAATTGGTACCGTCTTCACTCACCCAAAACTCATAGCGGAAGATAATACCGGTCAAACTTGCATCGTTGCGAGGGGTATAAGTGAATCCTTTGATATTTAACTCTTCGCCCAGAGATACAGTTATCTGATGCGGTTGAGCAGGAGCATCTTGTTTCCACGAAGTATGCCAGAATGTGCTGTAATCTCCGTCAATTGCTTTTGATGCTTCAAATCCATCCTGTTCGGAATCAGTATTGATTACACTCCATTTTGCAGGACACAGATCGAACTCTTCTGTAAAGGTAGCACTACTCTGTGCGAAATCGTTAATAAAGGTCTTGGCTTTTACGACACCACCGGCAGCAAGAGCAATGGGGGTCGTATAAGTCAATGAATTTTTATTCGGTTCGCTTCCGTCAAGGGTGTATTTGATAATGGCAAAAGGAGATTCACAATTAATCTTAACATCCCCTTTTTTATTCCGAAGAATAACCGGATCTGCAGCCAATTCAGGAGCATTGAACAATCCGAAATTAGAAATATTCGGAAGATCACGCGATCCTGTAATTGAAAGCCTGACTTTGTTAGTCACAACTTTAGGAAAACGCAATAGCTTTTTATAACCAATCGTTGTTGACTGAGCAATCTGATTCCACTTTCCATCCACATAAGCTTCTATAGTAAAGCTCTCGACACGTTGACCTTTAGTTATATCTTCCTGCAACATAGCAGTATTAAAAGAAACAGGCTTCACTGTTTCAAAAACAGCTGATGAATGAATCATTGAAGGTGACCATGCTGTTGTATTGTTTCCATCAACAGCAAATCCTGCTCCTTTAGTGCCGGATTTTGCTTTTAATATCAAGTTACGACTGAAAGTCTTATCAATATATTGTTTAAACTCATGAAGTCTTTGAACATCATTTTCATTGATCAGACCTCTGCGATCAGGAGGAACATTTAGTAAAAGCAAACTGTTTCGTCCGACAGAGCTGAAATAAATATCGACTAATTGATTCAGCGACTTAACCTGTTTGTCTTCTGTTGAGTGATAAAACCACCCCGGACGAATAGAAACATCAACTTCTGAAGGATACCAAAATGCATGATCTGCTTTATTGATCTGATCTCTGCCCCCTAAATCAGGAGTCATTTCATCAATCCCTAATTTCTTTCGCAGGTCCTTCATTGCCTTTGTTCCACCGGGTGCCAGAGTCGTAACACTCCATTCTGTTTCTCTTCCATAACCGGATTCCGTTCCAACCCATCTGATATCTTCTCCCATTACGGCAATTGCAGCCTGCGGTTGAAGTTTGTGAATCAGTTTATAATAAGCAGCCCAGTCATATTCCTGTTTTTTGCCATTCGGACCTTCTCCGCATGCACCATCGAACCAGACTTCATCTACTCTCCCATATTGAGTTAGCAATTCGGTCAGCTGCGACATAAAATACTTATTATAGGCTGGAGAGTCACCATAACAACGGGCATTACGGTCCCAAGGTGAGAGATAAACTCCGAATTTCACGCCGTATTTTCTACAAGCGTTGCTCACTTCACGAACAACATCGCCTTTCCCGTTTTTCCATTTACTGGATGCAACTGAATGATCAGTTACCTTGGTGGGCCAGAGACAAAATCCGTCATGATGCTTACAGGTTAAGATAACAAGTTTAGCACCTGCATCTTTTAGGGTACTCACCCATTGATCAGCATTCAGCTGAGTAGGATTGAATACTTCGGGAGATTCAGTTCCGTCTCCCCACTCTTTATCTGTAAAAGTGTTTACAGTAAAATGGCAGAAAGCAGTCATTTCAAGATTCTGCCATGCAATCTGCTGAGGAGAAGGAATCACCCTACTGCTCAATTTCACTTTTTGATCCAATGTTGCTCCTTCGGGGAAACTTACACTTTTCAGATAATACTTCTCTCTATTTGCGCCTCTTTGTGTTTTTTGGGCAAACAATACAGCACAGGATAGCACAAAGCACAATAAGATTAGACAAGTCGATTTCTGATTCATAAATAGTTATAATTTGGTTTGTTGAATGGTAAATATAACAAATTGATCAGATGAAAAATCTTTCTAATTAAATTTAAGGAATATTTGTACGCTTACTCTTTATAAGAGCAGCATCTCTGTTAAAACTCGATTCTCGATTTAACTGCCATGCGTTTGCTAGAATTCACCCCTAGTATGCTATTCATGCATCTCATCAACTGATAGCCAATTGGCCAGTCTTTTCCAAATCCAATTGGCACACAAGACAAATATTAATTTGCAAAAAATATAACTTTTCAATTCTGTTTTATCATGAAATTTCACTAGTGTCCACTAATAAAGTCATAACAACATTGTAACTTTTTATAAATAAAGACAATGGAAGTATAATTTTAACGTGTCGATTTGAAAACGGAATGTCGTGTCCGTTTAAAACAAACACTATAAATCAAGAGGAACATGATTTCATTTAACTTGTTTACTTAATTTCTAAAAGAGATCTTTATTACAACGTTATGAAATACCAGAGGACAAATATATTAAATCGTTCAGCTGCAAGAACTAGTTAATAATGTGTCGAAGTAAAATT
>JAUZOB010000362.1 GCA_030706665.1 Bacteroidota bacterium | reverse complement strand
TTCGGGAAACCTGATAATTTATTGCTCGATGAGCCGACTAACGATCTTGACCTTGAAACAGTGATGTGGCTTGAGAACTATCTCTCTAATTACGAAAATACCGTATTAGTCGTTTCTCATGACCGTCACTTTCTGGACTCCGTTTGTACCCATACTGTCGATATCGACTATGGTAAAGTTCAGCTATTCGCAGGGAATTACAGTTTCTGGTATGAATCAAGCCAGCTTGCATTACGTCAGGCTCAGGCTCAAAATAAAAAGGCTGAAGAGAAGAAAAAAGAACTGCAGGAGTTTATTGCCCGCTTTAGTGCAAACGTGGCAAAATCCAAGCAGACTACCAGTCGTAAGAAAATGATCGAGAAACTTAACATCGAAGAGATTCAAGCTTCAACCAGAAAGTATCCGGGTATTATTTTTACTCCTGAACGGGAACCCGGAAATAAGGTTCTTGAGGTAAGGGAGTTAAGTAAGTCAATTGATGGAGATGTCCTGTTTAAAGACATTGAATTCAACATCGAAAAAGACGATAAAGTCGTATTCCTTTCTCGTGATCCTCGTGCTATGACTGCTTTATTTGAAATTTTGGCAGGACATGACACCCCAGATACCGGATCTTATGAATGGGGCATTACCATCACAAATGCATATTTGCCAATTGACAACTCCGAATTCTTTGATACCGAATTGAGTTTAGCTGACTGGCTGGCTCAATTTTCATCAGAAACTACCGAAGTTTATTTGAGAGGTTATCTGGGCAAAATGCTTTTCTCCGGTGAAGAAATTTTCAAGAAGGCCAATGTGCTTTCCGGAGGAGAAAAGATGCGTTGTATGATTGCCCGGATGATGCTGAAGAATGCCAATGCCATGGTGCTTGACAATCCCACCAATCACCTTGACCTTGAATCAATACAAGCATTCAATAATACGCTGACAAACTTCAAAGGCAATATTCTGATGGCATCACATGACCATGAGTTTATTCAGACGGTCAGCAATCGAATCATTGAGATTACGCCAAACGGAATGATCGATAAAATGATGGATTATGATGATTACATCTCTGATGAAAGAATCAAAGAACTTCGCGAGAAATTATACAATTAATTTCATAGCAGAAATTCTTCTTCAATAAACGTAGAAGAACAGAAGACCCTACAATTAATTTTGCCAACATAGAACAAGGTGATCTTAATTGTAGGGTTCCTTATAATGTCCTTCGCGTTATAAGGGATTTTTACTCTTAATTATTATGGGTAATGGAATGGCAATTCCGAAATGAAAAGGCAATAGGAATACAGTTAATCAAGCATATCCGAAACCAATAGTCTCAGTCATAACACTTGAATTCTATCCATGACCTTAAAAGAAGCATTAAAAAAGCATTTTGGATTTGACTCCTTTCTGAAAGGACAAGAAGAGGTAATCTCTAAAATCATTGAGGGGAAATCATCTATTGCGATCTTCCCCACTGGCTCCGGAAAATCCATATGCTATCAATTACCAGCTTTACTGCTTCCTCATCTCACACTTGTAATTTCTCCTTTGCTTGCCTTAATGCAAGACCAAATTGAATTTCTTAATTCCCATGGGATCGAAGCCGCACGCATTGATTCTACTCTGAGCCGGGAAGAAGAAAAGACAATGATGGAGAAGCTACGCAAAGGAGAATATAAAATCCTTATGATTTCTGTCGAAAGATTTAAAAACGAACGGTTCAGAGCATTTCTCAAACAAATCAGCATTTCATTAATAGTAGTCGATGAGGCACATTGTATCTCCGAATGGGGACACAATTTCCGTCCCGATTATATTAAACTTCCGCTTTATCAGCAAGAATTCAGTATTCCACAAGTACTTCTGCTTACTGCAACTGCCACTCCAAAAGTCATCAAAGACATGGCAGATAAATTCAGGATCCATTCTGACGATGTAGTCGTAACCGGATTCTATCGTCCAAACCTTCATCTTAAAGTTCAACCTGTTGCTGAAAGGGATAAATATACCCGGCTTTTAGAAATTCTGAAAAATAAAGAAGATGACGCTACTATTGTTTATGCAACTTTGCAAAAGACAACGGAACAGATTGCCGGTTATCTTTCTCAAAATGGGTTCAAAGCAGCAGCTTACCACGCAGGCATGAGCAGTGAACAAAGAGAAAGCATCCAGAATGATTTTATGACAGGTAATAAATCATGTATCATTGCTACTATTGCTTTTGGAATGGGCATTGATAAAAGCAATATCCGGAATGTAATTCATTTTGATCTTCCAAAATCAATCGAAAACTACAGTCAGGAAATCGGTCGTGCCGGACGCGATGGGAACACGGCAGATTGTATTCTTTTAGGGAATCGGGATAATGTCAATGTGCTTGAAAATTTTATCTATGGAGACACTCCCGATCCCGAAGGTATTAAATCCGTCCTTCAGGAAATCAAAGTAGCAGGACATCATTGGGAAGTCGTTATATCATCATTATCTTCAGCTACCAACATCAGGCTTCTTCCTCTCAAGACTCTTTTGGTATATCTTGAGATAAAAGGAATTATTCAACCACTCTACTCCTATTTTGCCAATTATCGCTTTTCAAATATCATTTCCAATGAACAAATTCTTCAGAAACTAAAAGGGGAACGAAAAGATTTTATCAAAGCAATTTTTGACGGATCGGACAAAGCACGCAAATGGACAACCGTAAACTTCAATTCCATTAATGCATTATATCCTTGCAATAGAGATCGAATAACTGCAGCACTTGAATATTTTAACGAAAAGGGATATATTGAGCTTGAAGCAAAAGAAACAACAGATCTCTTTGTTGTAAAAAAACCCGACTTTGATCTCGATTCGTTAGCATCAGACCTATACACCTCTTTTAAAGAGAAAGAAAAAATTGAAGTTCAACGCATAGCCGAAATGATCTCCTTTTTTGAAGGGGAAACATGTTTAAGCTATCGTCTTGCCGAATATTTCGGAGAAACAATAGAATCATCTTCCTGCGAAGAATGCTCCGTATGCCTTGATGGTCCGACAATACTTCCAATAAGCACTCAACTTTCCCCGCTTTCTTCATTTTCTTTCAGCTCATTAACAAATGAACTATTCGAAATTATCCCCGACATCAATTCTCCTGAAATCATAACCCGCTTCTTATGTGGGATCAGTACACCTATTTTCTCCAGAAAAAAGATAAAAACACTCAACCATTTCGGAATCCTTGAACATTACCCGTATCAGGATGTGTATCGAATGGTACAGAATGAAATCTCCAAGTCTTTATTTCCCTACTCTTGACGACTTCATATCTGAATCAGATAGAGACTTAAATTATCACC
>JAUZOB010000361.1 GCA_030706665.1 Bacteroidota bacterium | reverse complement strand
TGGACAATTGGGCGATGGAACATCTGGAAATTATAAGTCAACCCCAGAGAAAGTTAAGTTAACTTCTGGGAATTGAGTGAAAGTGTATAAGTATGTGGAAATAAGATATAAAACTAATGTCATATTGAATTCATTCTTTTTGAATCTCATTTGAACTTTGTGTTAAAATCTAGGCTCTTCTCCCGGTATGCACTGGGTGACATGCCTGTATGATGCTTGAAATATCGCCCAAAATAAGATTGGTCAGGAAAATTGAATTGATTGGAAATCTCTTGTATGGAAAGGGCTGTAGTCTGAAGGGTTACCTTTATCTCAAGAATTACATAGTCATCTATCCATTCTTTTGCACTGCATCCTACTGTTTGCTGAAGTGTTTTGCTGAGGTGACGAGTAGTGACACATAGTTTATCCGCATAGTATTCTACAGAACGGTGTTCCATGAAAGATGTAATGACGCTGGCAATGAAGTTGTCTTTTAACTGACAGCGTAGATTGCTCGATTCAGTTTTACTATAGGTGCTCTCTGATTTGTTGCATATTTCATAAAATAACATTCGACAACAATATATGATGATTTCATTTTGGTATGTGTTTTTCTCATCGTTACATTTCTGTTTTAGTAATTGTATATAATCGAGGATGTTATTCCATTCTTCATCTTGGAATGAACTTTGATTATGCTCACGGAGAAAAGAAATCTTATCCGAAGGTAGAGAATAAAAGATTTCATTTCTGAAATCTTTAGAAAAGGAGAATACCGTCAACTTCAAATCTTGGGTAGCATTGGAATAGAAAATAATCTGTTCGGGGAAAGTCATAATAACACAACCAGCCGAGAGTTCATATTTTTGCTGATTGATATAGATCCAGACATAACCCTTCAGACAAAATAACAATTCTCCGTTTTCTGTTCTTTGTGGATATGCAGGTAAATCGATGGTTGTTCGTTCGAGTAGTTGATACTCTTTGTTCATGTATTTCCATTTTTGAATAACGAAGATAGTGTTTGTGGAGACTAAAAACGGGAAATGGGTATATTTTGAACAATTTCCTTCGATTTTTGAACGAAATGTTATTGGATTAAGCTTTACCTTTGCATCGTTTTTAAGGCATACCTCCAAAAATTAAATATGATAAAAAAAGAATCGGTAGCAAGATATTTGTTTTTTATCCTGGGGCTATTGGTGAACGCTTTCGGGATTAGTTTGATAATCAAAGCCAACTTAGGTTCATCTCCAATTTCAAGTCTTCCCTACACATTAAGTCTGAAATACCCCATCACATTGGGACAATTTACTTTCCTTCTTAATATTTTATTAATTGCAGGACAGATGGCTTTTCTGAAAAAAGATTTTCAGAAAAAACAATTTTTACAAATACCCATATCTGTATTATTCAGTCTTTTCATAGATTTCTCGATGCACGTCCTTTACTTCGTTGTTCCCGCTAATTATATTTCACAGATAGCGACATTGATAGCAGGGTGCGCCATACTTGGTTTTGGCGTAAGTATGGAGGTGACGGCAAATGTTGTGATGTTGTCAGGAGAGGCTTTTGTACAGGCTATCTCTTTGCGCAGCGGGAAAGAATTCGGCATTGTAAAGATCTTCTTTGATACAACTCTGGCTCTTTTGGCTTGTATTGTTTCATTGATATTGCTGGATGGGATTAAGGGGGTGCGAGAAGGTACAGTTATTGCGGCTTTGATTGTTGGGGCTTTTGCACGTTTTTTTAATCGGAGATTGAAATTCATAGATGAAACATTCAGTAGTTTTTCTCCCCAAGAGGTTATTCCGGAAGCAACGAGTATATCTGCAACGTCATCGGTAATCATTACAATAGCCAGAGAGTATGGTAGTGGTGGTAGAAAGATAGGACAACAAATTGCCCGGGATCTCAATATTCCTTTTTATGATAGTGAGCTGATTACTCTTGAAGCAAAGGAAAGTGGTTTTGCTGTTGACTATGTCGCAGAGCACGAACAAAACATTTCAAATAGCCTTTTATTCGAGTTGATTATGCAGGATTATTCGGCACCCATTGAGAAAAGCCTTTGTTATGCCGATCGATTGTTTGTTGCACAGAGTAGGGTGATATGCAATATTGCGGCACAAGGTCCGTGTGTTATTGTAGGACGCTGTGCTGATTATATTCTGAAAAATTTCCCAAATTGTTTTAATGTATTTGTTCACTCAGATATTGATAGTGAAATTAAACGTATTGTCAATGAATATGGCGTTGATGCCAAACAAGCTCCGTCGGAGATTAAGAAGATAAATACCAATAGAGCAAATCACTATAAACATTACACCGGAAGGACTTGGGGAAATTCGAACAATTACCATCTTTCAATTAACAGTGATGCGATAGGATTAGATGAATCCTGTAAATTGATAGAAGAAGCCCTGAAAATTAAAATGGTAAGTCAACTTGATGAGAATCTTTGCATGGCTAATTGATATTCATTATTTGGTATTTTGGGCATGCATAAAGTCCATTTCAATGAAAACCGTAAACTCATTCGGCTTGTTTGACGAACAATTTAGATCTTAATGACTTACATCGTGAAGGGATCCCCTTGTCAAACTGATTGAATACATTGACAGGGAAATATTTAGATTTGTTCTTGACCAACATATAAATGCAAAGAAAGCCAGCCAATCTAAAAAAGGTGGCAGACCTGCCCTTTGATGTGATGATGATGTTTAAAACCCTCATCCTTCATTGCATTTATAATCTTTCCGACGAACAATTGGAATATCAGATCAACGATCGTAGAAGCTTCACTCTATGCTTTGGTCTTAAGAATAGCGATAAAGTTCCAGATGGCCCCACATTTTGTACATTCAGTGAAGCATTGATAAAAGAAGAACTTATTGCGAAGCTTTTTGAAATATTCAACACAACTTTGAACGAGAAAGGGATCAACGTAAATTTCTGAAGAGAGAAAAATTATTCATTAACAAATGGAACAAAAACAAATAATAGCTAATTCATTAACAATGCAAAGCTAAAATAAATTCATACCAATTCCCTTTTTGAACTACTCATTACATTCCATTCAAACAAGGTTCAGATAACATTTCGATATAGGAACCATGTCTGAACCACGTCCAAAGGACGAACGAGATATGGTGTTGCTTACTTGTTGGTACGCTTTTATATTGATCTCAGTTCAGAGGAGTGTGATCAATAAGATTCTTCCTTTTCAGACTTTCAAAAATTTTTGACTGATATTGGAAATCCTCAGATTTTGTAGTTGATCCGAAATCCTCGGAATTTTACGTTGATCCAGGTTTGTATGTCAAATCGTGTGTCAAATAAAAAACCACTTACAT
>JAUZOB010000360.1 GCA_030706665.1 Bacteroidota bacterium | reverse complement strand
TAGGCAAATTTGATACGACCTCTTCTGGTCATAAAACGGCTGTCGGAAAATTTAGAAAAGTTTCCGCCTGCCATAGAATTAATACCCATTGAATCTGCTTTCTGATATTGAAATTGAAGATACCCCGTGATCTTCAGATTTTCCAACTTAGAAATTCTGCTGTCTAACTTTTGTGAGAACTGAGTCAGGGTGTCGATTGGATTTACTGTTTCTTCTTCCTGCGCAAATGCCGCTGAAGTGGAAAACAGTAGAACAACGAATAAAAGTGAATTAAATAATTTCATAGTCATTTTCAATTTTGATTTCGTAAGCAAAGGTGTAGTATGATTATTGTCCAATCATTACTCAACCATTAACAGTACATTAGAAATCGCGGATGAATGTTAACAGATCTTAAATACGTGAATTTATCTGTTTTGTTTTTGCTCGTATATGGAAGTTTAAGTAAATCAGGGTGGTTGAGGTGAATAAATCTTCAGATAAGGTGTGCAATGAATGTTAGGTAAGTGTTAAATCGATCCTTCCAAAGACTTTTATGCGTGCTTTTATAAAAAAATATTTTTGGAATGTCTTTGTTTTTTAATGAATTCAACTGGGATAATATGATCGGTTTAAAAGATTTTAAGTCGGGTACAGATGAGGAGACAGAAGGAGCCTCGGCCAAAGTAGAAGTGAAGAGCCTCGATATTTATAAATTGAATGATTTGATTGGCATTCATATTATTGGCTCTCATTTTCTATTTCTATGGAAAATGGTACGGCGCATGGTCGGCGTAATAGTTGATGCAGGGAGGGCAAAACTCTCAGAAAATGATGCAATCGGTATGTTCATAAGAAGATCAACTATTTCTGCTAAGCTTACTGCTCCCCCTTCCGGATTATATCTTGAACGAATTTATTTCCAGGGAGAGAAAATAGAAAGAGGAATTCACATTGTTCCGACATTTTTAAGACTGAGATAGATTTCTTGTGTTTTATGAAACCCTTATCTAATAAGAGTTTCATGTATCGTTATAAGGATTATTAATTCAATGGAGATCTTTTTAACGATTATCATGGTTTTTTTGGCACACAGTTTGCTTTAGGGTAGATGTAGTTTACCGGTTTACGAAGCACAAAAGATTTTAATTTCTAACGAAGCAAAAAGATGTTTAACCATTAAATGATGAAGGCCATGAGACGTACAAGATATATTAACAGAATGGGTACTCTTTTATTTCTTTTAATCTTAGTTGTACCTGGTGCTTTTGCACAAAGATCCGGAGAAGCTCGTTTTGCTTCGAGAGATAATGATAGAAGTAGCCGGAATAATGAGAATCGCAGAGATCGGGACAGCCGTAATGACAATTTTAGTCGCAATAACGGGAATGATAAATCTGTTTATTATGCCGATAATGATCATCGTGAACGTCATGGGAAAAAATACGATAATGATGAGAGAGGATATAACGACAGACATGATGGTTACCGGGAAAGACGGGATTATCGTGAGGATCGTGGATATAGATTCGATAATGAACCCCGTGGACATGCTTATGGACATTATAAAAAAGCAGTAGTCGTTCGCGAATATGCAGATCGTCCTGTTTATATGCGCAGACATGAATGTTTTCGCAATCCACAATATGGCTGGGTTGTTACCCGTTTCGCATCAGAGCCTGTCGTAATTCGTGAACGCGATTGGGACTGCTATTACTCAGACGGTACATATTACCGCTATTATCCAAGAGTCGGCTATGTTGTTACCGACGCTCCATATGATACTTATGTGAATGAATTACCTGACGGATGTCGCAGGGTACGGGTTAACGGAGAAATATATTTCTCATTAGGCAACATGTTTTTCTCTCCCAGTGGAATGGGATTCAGGATGGTGCATCCTCCAGTCGGAAATCTTTCTTTCTCGTTTAGGCTTTAATATTTTCCATTAATTCAGATTATCAATAAAAAGAGCGGGGAACCTTATTTGGGTTCCCCGCTCTTTTTATTGCTTTACTTATTATTATCTTCTCGGTGATAAAGATAAAGCCAGCGTAAAGACCTGTATGAATTGCCTGGTTTTTATTTAGGCTCTACATGAATATTTACGGTTAGATGAGAAATGTTCTGACAGAGCAGATTTTCAATTTCATCACATCGTGAGTGTACCTGTTTAAGCGGAAAAGCTCCATCCATTTCCAGATGGAAATCAACAAAAACATAATTCCCTGCTCTCCTGGTCTTGAGATCGTGATAAATAATCTTCTGACTATCAAGAAGCTCCCGGATCGATTGAATCTCTTCTTCTGTAAGTGCTTCATCAAGCAAAGGGGAAAAAGCTTTTTTTAGCAGATAAAATGCTTCTCTCAGAATAAAGAGTGCAACAATGATGGCGATAAACGGATCAAGAAAGAATAATCCGGTAATCTTGATCAGTAAAAGTCCGATTCCAACTCCCATAGAAGTATAAACATCGGTTTTGAGATGTAAGGCATCCGCTTCAAGTGCAATTGATCCGGTTTCTTTCGCAGTCTTATAAAGCTTATGTGAAACCCATGCGTTTATAGCCGCAGAAGTGAGCATGACGATTGATCCAAGTCCGAGCGATTCGACTGTCTGGTGGGTAATAATCTTTTGTGAAGCCTCGAAAATAATCCAGCAGGCTGCTACAAAAATCAAAATTGCTTCGACAACTCCGGATACATTCTCAATCTTGCCATGTCCGTATGGATGACGTTCGTCGGGAGGGGTGTCTGATATCTTGACAGAAAAATATGCGATCACTGCTGCAATCAGATCCATGAAAGAATGAATTGCTTCAGATAGAATACTTACAGAGCCACTTATTATTCCAACGATCGTCTTGAGAATGATTAACGTGAGATTGGAAAAAACGGACAAACGTGCTGTTCTTACTTTTGCGTTCATGATTTCTTCTTATTTCGCATCAAAAATAAAGTTTATTTTTTGATGCATGTCTTTGTTCAATTGAATAATTACTGATCGTATCCTTTAGTATCTACAGCTTTTACCTTCATGAAATAGCAGCTGGGTTGTTCTCCATGGGAATGCAATATGAAACATTAAAGTTATATGTAGTTGTGAAACTCTTTATCTTAAAAACTTTAGTGTGAATAAAATATAATACTGCGCATTTCGGTGAAACAGCTCAAAAAAGATTGTTCGTTATCTCTTTACAATATAACAGTAATCTGATCAGTATTCGGCCCGGGTGTATAACGGAGAAGATCCCTGATGATTCTGAAATCAGAAAATGAATAGAGGGAAAATAATTCTGAAAATTACTGCAACTGGAGTCAGATTGCTGGAGTATTTCTGATAACTACATAAAAGCTAATGCAATTTAACGGAT
>JAUZOB010000036.1 GCA_030706665.1 Bacteroidota bacterium | reverse complement strand
TAATTCGTATTTAGCCTCCAATGGTTGGTAGGGGTCGCATAATCCGCTGATCCATACTCTTGCGCATTTCTTCTTTTTTATTTCAATCCGTAATAAATCAGCTGCGTTGATTTTTACATCGACAAACTGGCCCCAAGGTTCCTTATGCCCACTGAACCTTTTTATAAAGCGGGCATAGCAGTAAGAACAAGCATGCTCGCATCCTACATATGGATTAATAACATAGGTGTATACCTTAGATGCTGAGAGAATAGTCTTTGATTGAATTTCTTTAACATTCATACCTCAAATAAGAATAGCTAACTTTAATGAGACCTTAAGTTAAGGAACAAAGCGAAACTATGAACTAAAGTTAATAAAATAAATAAAACGGAATACCGGCATCCTCAATGGAAAGTGTCCGGACCACTTCCATTAAAGGCTGTCAAAGCATTTTTAATCAACACTTCATTCAGTTCGGATTATCGAGCTGAATACTCATTCGTCGAAATATAAAACCGTTATAGATCTTATTCCGACAAAGGGAAGGTTAACAAAGTTGAATATTCAGAAATTAAAGGCAGGTATTTATTGACGAATTTTATCGTGACACAAACGGGAAGGAGTCCCGTCTGCTATATTTGGATGCTCCTTTTCACCGGAGCAATAACGTAAGTAATCTGATACTTGTGAATAACAATCGGCCCATACATCCTCATCTTTCTGCAACTTATTTCAATACGTCAAAGAACGAATGTGAAATGAATTTCTATCTCCACTCTAAACTTTGACAGTCCATGAACCAAATTACAGCAATGCTGAAGTCATATCGTTATCTTATAGCTTATTAATCCTTTTGTTTAATTTTCATTTCACTTGTATGAATTTACCAAAAAGTGTAGTTTAACCCAAATTTGTGACGACAAAAATGTCAAGAAATTTGAAATCCAGATTCATGCACTGAAGTAAAATTTGGTCTGAGTTTATGTATAAACTTTGTGTATAGGAAAAAAGCTTCATGACTTTTCAATGATTGAGAATCCAATCACACAAATTTAAACACTCAAATTCTCCGGAAAATAAAATGGGCAATTCCGATTGGAATTGCCCATTAAATAACTTCATTTTAAATGACTTCTATTTAAAATCACCGGCTTTATCTAATAAAGCAGCAGCCTCAATAAGCATGCAGCCGCTCTCCTGTGCTTTTAATTCCGTCTCGGAAAGGAAGTTTGGAGCTGTCGTCCAGTCGGAAGTGCAAGTAACGTAGTTTTTATTCATTCCGCTACGCCATAATTTATTCGCATTAAATTTCAGGAAGAGTACAAACCGGTCTTTGGTCGCTCTATCTAATCCCTTGCATTGAATAAGCTCTGTAAAGTAACGAATGAAGATCCCTTTAAATAAGGCCAAATCTTTAGGTCCTTCTGTATTGAGAATCCGATTGCTGGTAAGACTGTTAATCGTGTAATTGGCTGCTTTGATTGCATCATTCAAATAGGATTTATCTCCTGTAATGTTATACAGCTCAACAGCAGATCCAATAAAGGTCCCTTGATTGTATGTCGATATGTAATTGCTTATAACACCTGTCTGAGTGTTGAGATTATCATCGACAGCCCCTGTTGAAGGATCGAATAATATATTCTTTTCCCAATCATAGATTTTTAGAGCCCAGTCTTTATCTGCAGTGTCACCAAACAATTGGAATAAACGTGCAGCCAGGATACAAGCCGGACCATTGGAACAGGCATTTTTACTCCACGGTTGATCTTTTTTCCAGGAAACACCTCCGCCACCATTTGTATTCCATCCGGTTTGAATGTCTGTCCAAACCGTTTGTGCAGCAGTTTTAAATTTATCATCCTTTGTCACTGTATATGTTCTAAGCAAAGCCAAGGCATTCCATTCCATATCGTCATAATACACATTGAAGAATGAACCTCCGTTTCCGGCCTGCACCCCTGTATACCATTGGTCAAAATAAGTTTTGTATTTAGCATCATTCGTACGAAGATATGCATCAGTCAAAACATCCAGACCATGAGCCTGTGGCCAGTATTCGAAATCGCTTCCGCTTGTTGCTGCATTGAAATAATGAGCCGTAGGATTCCAAAAATTATTGATAAGGCTTGTGGTACTGCTATCCGCTGCAGCAGACCAATCAATGGTATATCCACCATCCGAATGAACAACATCGTTGTAATTGTCACTACACGAAGAGGTCAGGGTGATATATACTATGCATATAATGAAAAATCTTTTCATAATTCATCTTTTAACTTTGCCTGAGTAGTATTCCGAAGAGCACTACTCAGGCAAAAGGTTTATTTTTTTATTGAACTCCCACTTTCTTAACCGAATGAGTATAGGGGCCACTGGCACTCATGATTACACTCATATCAACAAGAGCTCCATCCATTTCAGACGCAAGTTTGAACTTGTCATTCCATTGGCTATTATCGGCAGGTACTAAATTATAATAGCTGTCAACCCCTGTGGGCGGAGAGTCTAAGCTGGCCGGAGCTCCCCACCATTCGTAACTTGGATTCCCGGAACTATCAACTGTGGTCATTCTAAATTTGTAACGTTGATCTCTACCCCAGCTCTCTTGTTTAAAGGTAATAGGTTCACTTTTTGCAGTCCAGACTCCATTGCCGACATAGTCAAGTGCAAACTGAAATTGATTTAATGGACAGAAAAAGAATTCACATTTTGAAATTTGAGTCATTGTCGATGCTCCAATCGAAAAGTCCAGATCAATGCGATAAACACCAGTGGTAGCCACTGTACAAGGTGTAGCTCCTTCCAATAAGGTCCCCTTTGAATCTGTATAGAATGTTCTTGGAGTTCCAACATTTGCATCAGTGAAATAATAAGTCTTACCTGCTGTAAGCTTGGTGTAGATCTCAAAGACACCATCTGAAATTGATTTCATTTCACTGGCATTGGTAAGATCACTTCCTCCTTCCGAACCTTCACCTGTTATATATACACTACTTGGTACCTCTGCGAAACCTGCCAGCCGCGTAACTTCGAGGGTATTTGATGCTGCACCGACTTTGGGATTAACCCCTTTGGATGAAATAACGGTCCAACTCAATTTGCCTGTTGCAGAAGAAGCGATTCCCGCAAGAGCTGCAATCTTATTGAGCTGCTTGTGGGTTATTGATACATGTGTATTAGCGCCATTATTATCAGCTGTTGCCACATAAAGAGGGTTTGAGAAATCACCACCCTCTTTATCAAAAGCTACTTGATACAACGTTAGTGCTCCATCTTCAGATAAAGCTGGTTCCCATTCAAAATATACGCTGGCTGTTGCAGATGTTTGTAGAACAACTGACTTATTATTTATTGGTTCATAAAGAGTCTGAACTGCGTTAACATTCAAATTACTAAGAGAATCATCTTTTGCGCAACTTGCAAGCGAAAGAATGGTACAGACCAATAATACCATTTTTATATATAATGTTTTCATATGATACACTATTAGGTGTTAGTTATTCAGTTTATTATCAATTAATATCCTGGATTCTGTCCCAATTTTGGATCTAAATCTTTTTGAGCCTGAGGAACAGCAAACAGATAATCCCTGCCAGGGTTGAACGAGCGTTTATCCAGGCGGATATAACCATTGTCTGGTGATGAAGAATCGTATTTTGCTCCGTGAGGGTAACCATTCAATACAACTTGTGCTGTTTTCCAACGGCGAATATCAAATATTCTTGTTCCTTCAAGGGCTAATTCGCAACGACGCTCATTGCGAATAATCGTTCTCAAATCCGATTGATTCCAGTTCGTGTTATAATTTAGCGCGTTTGGATCAGTAAAGCCTGCACGGGCCCGGATTTGTTTGATTGTTTCATCCCAAATGGTCTGATCCATTTTCCCCAATTCATTTTCTGCTTCAGCATACATCAACAATATATCGGCATAACGAATTAGAATTAAATCAAGTCCCGAGTTAAAACTTCCGGTATAAGTAGGATCATAATATTTTTTCATGTAATAGCCAGTCAGGGAATTGTTCCCGCTTCCCGGTTTATACTCATCGATTGTCCCGCTTCCCGGTTTTATTTTAATGGTTATGTCTGTTCCATTAGGCATTCTCCATTTGCCTCCGTCAAATAGCACGGTTGCTGCAAATCTGGGATCTCTGTTCACAAAGGGATTATTTTCGTCATATCCCGAATTGGAATCATGAATAGAGTCTCCGTTCATCATTAAATAACTATTTACCAATTCCTGAGTCGGAGCTTGCTGGTTCACCCTGCGGCCAGCTGAAGGCGGTGCGAAGTCATAATATTGACTCCATGTACGCAAGGTGGGCAAATATTCCACATCAAGAATAACTTCTGAATTGTGTTCGTTCGTTATTGAAAATAATCCGGCATAATCCGGGAATAATGAATATTCTTTGCTATCTATGATCTGCAAACAAGTTGAGGCAACATTCACCCAGTCATTCTCATACAAATAAGTACGTGCTTTTAAGGAAATGGCAGCTCCGGAAGTAATTCGTCCAATGTCACTTCCTGCATAAGAAGCCGGAAGAACTTCTGATGCTGAATCTAACTCTGCTCGTACAAATTTGAGGACGTCTGCATGTGAGGTCCTGGAAATTGTTTTGGATTCAGGAACAGTAATATTTTTATTAAAAAGCGGAATATCTCCATACCAGGTTGTTAAGCGGAAGAAGAGCGAGGCTCTGATAAAACGTGCTTCTGCTTTCATTCTTGCTTTCAGTCCAATGTCCATATTCGCGACCCGGTCTACATTTTCAAGAAAAGTGTTACAGGTTCTTATCCCGCCATAACAATCGGACCATTCATTTGCAAAACGTCCTGTTGATGCATTTGCAATTCCAGATGAGATAAGTTTCTCATCTGATGTGCGGCAGGAAAAGATATTGTCAGTGAGGGCTTCATTGGCGAAAAAATAGTTGGCATTCATCATCTGATTATAAGCCATGTTTAAAACATAAGAAGCTTTGTCGCTCGAATACCAATACGTTCCATCCGTAAATTCACCTGTCGGAACCTGATCCAAACTGTTACATGATGTGAAGAATATAAGGATTATCGGAATTATTCCGATATAATATTTTTTTAACTTCTTTCTCATAATGCGTTCTGATTTTTAAAATTCTAAATCCAGGCCAAATCCAACATATTTAAGCGTAGGGTAGCTACGTCCACTGTTAGCTCCGGTACCGCCTGTTCCTCCCATGTTATTCCCAAATTCAGTGGATTCCGGATCATAAAAGGAAAGTGGAGAAAGTGTCAACAAATTCTGTGCATTCACGCTTACACGCAATTTTTGTACTCCAAACCGACTGGTGATATTGTTTGGGATCGTATAACCTATTGCAATGTTTTTCAATCTTGCGTAAGCTGAATTGAGAATATGAGTTTCCGAACTGTATCCATAATTATTTACATCGGATGTTGATCCGGCAAGAGCAAGCCGTGGCCATCTTGGGTTTGTATTTGTTGGGGTCCAGAAGTCCAGTTGATGCTGATACATCGTGTATGAGTAATTGGAATGGAATGGTTCAATAAGCTCACCTCTTAAAAACATGGTTCTCTCTCCGACACCCTGAATGAGGGCACTAAAATCAAAACCTCTCCATTTAAGGTCGTATGTAACGCCAAATGTAAATCGCGGGAAAGCGTTGCCTAGCACCTGGCGGTCTTTATCATCAATTACTCCGTCATGGTTGATATCTACATATTTTACATCCCCGGGAGCGAGTTGAGATGCATTTATTCCAACAGGTAAAGCACTGTTTTGAATATCTGCATAACTTTTAAAATAACCGTCGGTCTTATATCCGTAATAAGAAGCAAATGGGGTTCCAACCCGAATAATGTCGCACATGTCATCTGCTGAATGAATTTGTTCGTACCCTGTAAAAGTCAATACTTTGTTCTTCGAATCAGCAAGATTGAGACTTATGTTGTGTTCAAATTCTCCGGTTTTAGCCCGATATCCAATCGTTAGTTCCCATCCCCGGTTTTGCATTTTTCCTGAATTTTGCATTCCTACAGTTGTTCCCAAAACAGATGGCTCCACCGGGTTCAACAAAATTCCTGATGTAATTTTGTTATAAAAATCAAAAGAAGCGTACAGTTTATTGTTTAGGAATGTTGCATCAAATCCAATATTAAAATTGGCGGATTTCTCCCAGGTAATAAGCGGATTTCCAAGTTGGAATCCTGTTCCGCTTACTGAAGTCCCATTAAATGCGTAAGTGTTATTATAGGTGTTGTAAATGGTGAGAAAGTTGTAGTCGCCAATATTCTGATTTCCTAATTTCCCATAAGACCCCCTGATTTTCAAATCACCAACATTGGACTTATAAGAATCCATAAATGATTCTCCGGAAATTCTCCAGCCTGCTGATATCGAAGGGAAAAATCCCCATCGATTTCCTTTGGCAAATTTAGATGAACCATCATAACGGAAACTCGCTTCGCCATAGTATTTATCGTCATATGAGTAAGATGCCCGGCCAAATAATGATTCTATATCACTTAAGGTGGTACCCATTGGTGTCGTATTCCCTCCTATATTGCCTGCTATCGCAGTTTGTGAAGTTGGAATTCCAATATTGGGATCCACATATTTCATCCAGATATCGTTGGAGTAGCTGGAATATGCTTCATTAGACACTCCCAATAATCCACTTACATGATGTTTATTAAAGGTTCGGTCATAATCCAATAAAAACTGGGTGTTGATTGTATAATATTTCTGGTTCCAATCACTTGTTGATCCTCCGATATTCTGAGTAATTGATGGAGCTGTAGCCGTTTTGCTAGAATAATATGGAACTTCTAAAGATCTGCTGTATCGATGGTTTGCGTATAAATCAAGTCCGACCATCGCCTTGGCGGTCAATCCCTTGATGACTTTCATTTCGCCAGTCATACTGCCATTAATATAGTCTGTGTCGTACTTGTTAAATCCACCTGCTTCAAGAGATCCTAATGGGGTAAATTCTGATAAAACATCATTGATGAGGTAATGCCCATTAGGTGCTTTTTGCTGGTAGTAATAATAATTGGGAATACGGCCACCGTCAGCCATTAGATTGCCGACATTGGCATTGGGAGCGTTCGATTCAGATCGATTATAAGACATAATAGTTGTCAGTTTGAATCTATTGTACTGGTTTACCAGGTTTGTTCTGAAATTGTAACGTTCCATTCCATAGCTGGGAGCATTTCCCGATACAAAATTACTCCGCTGATCTACATATCCCGCAGAAACCATATATGTGGAGTTTTGATTCCCTCCGCTTAAACTGGCACTGTAGTTTTGCTGTAAGGCATTTTTCAGAATTTCATCCAAAAACCATTTACTGCCAGCTCCGTTTTTCTGCAAATCAAGTATCTGTCCCGGAGAATAAGGAAGTGTATTCCCGGTGTTATAGGCAGCTTCATCTTTAAGTAGGGCGTTTTGATATCCGGCAACAGGTCCGTATAAAACATCAGGACTTTGAATCCCGACCAATGAATTTATCCGAAAAACAGGTTTCGTATTTAACTTCCCTTTTTTAGTCGTGATCAAAATAACTCCGTTAGATGAACGAGATCCATATATCGCTGCACTACCAGCATCTTTCAGTATCGAAATATTGTCAATATCCGAAGGATTTAATTGATTTAGGCTGCTAAGACTGGTAACCAATCCATCGATAACGACTAATGGGTCATTGTTATTCATGGTACTGACTCCACGAATATTAATATTTATCTGGTTATCATTAGGATTCATACTCTTCTGTTGAATGGTAAGGTTAGCCGCAACTCCCTGAAGAGCCTGGGTTAAATTGCTTACCGGTCGGTCTTCGATTTTCTTTGAGCTAATTTGATCAACTGCTCCAACAACACTCTTACGTTGAGCTGTACCGTACCCGATAATAACCACTTCGTCCAGTTTTTCCAGATTAGGTGATAATTTAACATCGATGGATGATTGTTTGCCCAGAACTACATTTGCTGTTTGGTATCCAATAAAAGAGCAAATGAGTATTGCCTCTTTCCCTTCAGGAACATCAAAGGTAAATCTTCCTGCCAAATCAGTAGTTGTCCCCAGATTCGTTCCTTTAACCAGTACACTGACTCCAATTAAAGGTTCTTTGGTCGAAGCATCAATAATAGATCCTGTAACCTTCCTGCTTTGTTGAAGATTTCTTTCTTCGGATGAAAAATCTTTATGTCTGGGGATTAGGACAATATGATTACTTATCATTCGGTAATCAATGTTAGAATTCTTAAAGATTCTGGATAAAATTTCTGAAACTTCCGTATTCTTTACCTGTATGTTGACTTGTCGATTTACATTGATCTCTTTGTCATTATAAAAGAATAAGTAATTTGTTTGTTTTTCAATTTCGGTTAATACGTTTGCAATTTCTGTCTTCTGTAAATTAAGAGAAACTCTTGAATTTTGAGCAAAGCCATTTCCTGCCGATACACGGAGTATCAATAGAAATAAAAATAGAGTAGTAAGTCTCATAATTAAGAACACCTTTTTAACCACTTTCCTTTTAAAGAAAGTGTCTTCACAATAAAATTTTTCCATAAATTTGAATGGTTTTAGTTATTTACTGTTCTCCAGATGAACTGAAACTTCCTGCGGTCGGTGTTCGTAGCACTACCGCAGTTTTTGTTTTCTAATTCATTTTAATCTCATCTTTTATCAATTAATATCTTGTTTCCCTCCTTTCTGTATTTAAATGGTATACTTATTTGAATTACGTCAAACACATCTTCTAATGATTCATCATAACGGAATTTGCCCGTACACCGAGAATCAAGTAACTTTCTATTCTGAACTAATATTTTTACATTATAATGTTGTTCCAATTGTTGAATCAGTTCTTTAAAAGGCATATCAACAATTCCCCAAATACCCGATATCCAATCAATCGCATTACTTGCTTCATAATTTCGTATTATCGTTATCTTATTGGTATTTGAATTATATCTTATTTGCTGGTTGGGATTCATTTCAAAAGCATCATGATTTTTATTCTTCAGGTTTAAAAGAATCTTCCCTTCAATTAGCGTCGTTGTAACCAGCGACAAATCGGAATAAGCGTATATATCAAATTTAGTCCCTTTTACTTCTACCTCAGTATGTGGGGTCTGTACAAAGAATGGATGTTTGGCATCATGGGTCACTTCAAAATAGGCTTCGCCGTCAAGTCGGACTGTTCTATCCTTTTGAGAAAAACTTCCCGGGTAAAATAATTTTGACTTTGAATTTAACCATACTTTCGAACCATCTGATAAAGTAATATGGACACGTTGACCGATCGGAACTTCTATTTTATTCCAAACGACTGATTGTCGTTTGACCTGATAGTTGTTATAAGCCCAGGAAAGACCGAATCCAATAATCAAAGCTGCTGCGATTCTAACCCAATATTGGAAAGGATTCCGGTTTCTTTTATCCGGATTGTCTTTCAACGGTTCGAGTGTTACGGCCGGTCTGATCTCAGAATACTTTTGCTGTATTTCATTTTGGCTAACCGATTGATTGTTGAGAAGAGTATTTAAATCCCATATATTACGAATTTGCTTATAGTATGATTTATTGTCCTGGCTCTCATCAATCCAGTCAAATAAGCGTTGAACCTCTTCAGTACTACACTTGTTTTGGCAATATTTAATAATCAATTCATCCATTTCAATCTAATAACCGATAAATAGAGATCACCCCTAGTAAAGAATCTGAATTTATTTGCTCAGGAAAAAAATTAAAATTGGAAGATAATCGCCTAAATCTTTTCGCAGTATTTTTAGTGCTTTCGTAATGTGAAACTCTACTCCTTTTACGGAGATATTAAGTTCGTTGGCAATGCTTAGATTGCTAAGCCCTTCTGTGCGGCTCATGATGAAAATTGTTCTTGTTCGTTCCGGTAAGGATTGAATGGATTTTTCGAGTAAACTTTCCAGTTCGCTGGTAAATAACTCTTCAGGATTCAGGGACTCAAGGGTAAAAACATCTAAATCAATTTCTCGTAATCTTAACTCATGAAGATTCTGTTCGATTTTTAAATGATTCTGTTCTTTTTCCAGATAATTAAGTGTCTTCGTTTTTACCACTGTTACAAGAAACGCTTTTACATTGGTTTGTTCAAAAAGAGATGCCTTCTTTTCCCATAGCGACATAAAAGCATTTTGGACAATATCTTCTGCTTTCGATTCATTGTGTAGATAGGAATTGGCAAATCGAAGCAATCCTGAAAAATTACTTTCATAGATTTGCTTAAATGCAGCTTCATCTCCGTTTTTTAATGCAGTTATTACTCCTGATGACATAAAGTACGCATTTACTCAATAATTTGCCTTTTCACCCTTGCGATTGTTTGAACAAATCTAGCATTGTTTAAGTGATTTTTTCCATTTATTTTAAAAATATTGAGGGTTGAATCTTTCAAATACGTGATCTTCTTAAGGGCTCAATGATAATGATTTAAGCATTGAAATATTTAAAAACTGACGAATTGAAATGTTAGAAATGATAGCGGTTATCCCGTTTTGTTAATTAACGGATCCAATATAAAAGTTGTCTGTATTTCCCAACATTCAATGGACGGGAGAATATGAAAAATAGAGATTCAATAAATGGAAGTAAATACACATTGGATATAATTTGTCATGAAATAAGAAACTTATTGTATATCTTCGATGACGCATCTAATCTTATGAAGAGAATGAAAAAGTCTAATTTCTTTGATTATCTCACAACTTTTCAATTTTATACAAAAGTCCTGATAATCTTCTGCTGGATTCTTTGTTGTAGTTGCAGTAAGAAAGATTTTGATACAGATTCAGCGTCTAAACCCACAACCACCTCCTCCGCTGGCCAACCCCTGGCAGGTACCGACGATTTAGGAAGAGTCCTTCCACTGAACAGCACGGTGGGAAATCCAAAATCCAACAAAAAAGTGGGAATATTTTACTTCTTATGGCAGGGTGATAGTGGTAGTCCAACTTCCCAAAATTATTGGGACCTAAGCGAGATTGTTTCCAACCATCCGGAGGTGTTGCAAGATCATAATAACCAGTTCTGGGGTACGGGCGGTTATTATTTTTGGGGAAAGCCCATTTGGGGCTATTATCGTGGCGACGATTATTGGGTACATCTGCGGAACATGCAGTTACTGACTGATGCCGGTGTGGATTTTCTGGTTCTCGACGCTACCAATGCTATTGTCTATCCCACACAAGCCAATGAACTGATGAAAGCAATGGATGCAATTCGTGCACAAGGTAAAACTCCACCGCAACTTGTTTTCTATACCAATAGTTCTTCCGGAGCTACGATGCAGAAAGTTTATGACAATTTTTATAAGTCTGATGCCTCTTATAATCATCCCAAATGCTGGTTCTATCTGGATGGCAAACCTTTGATCATCGGGATATCATCTGAAGCATCCGGTAAAGATTACGCTTCATTCTTCACTTTTCGTGAATCACAATGGCCTACCGAATCACAAAAAGTTAATGGCTGGCCCTGGATAGAATTTACCCGCCCACAGCGGGTCTATCAGAATACATATGGGCTAACCGAAATTGTCAATGTTTCTATTGCACAACATCCCAACCCAACAGCAGGAATGGGAGGCTCGGCCTTTTACGGAAATATGGACAACTGGGGACGAAGCTACCGCAATGGGTCTCATGGTAATCCTGCAACAGATGTAGCTTATGGGTATAACTTCCAGGAACAATGGGATTTTGCACTTAAACAAAATGTTCGCTTTGTTTTTATAACCGGCTGGAACGAATGGATCGCCGGACGGTTTGAGAGTAGAGATGGAAATCCCCAGCATTCCTGGTTCTGTGATGAAGCAAGTCCCGAATATAGCCGTGATGCGGAACCTACCTATACCAGCGGACTGAAAGATAATTACTATATGCAGATGATTGCTAATATCCGTAAATTCAAGGGAATTGCCTCGAATCAGTATCCCAGTGCTGAGAAAACAATCAAAAGCTTCAGTGATTGGAGTGATGTTACACCAGCTTACTTTGATTATACAGGTGATACACAAGCACGCAATCAGCAGGGTGCAGAATCTTCTCTAAACTATACGAATAATACAGGTCGAAACGATTTTCATTGGTTAAAGGTGGCACGTGATGGCACCAATCTTTTTTTCTATGCAGAAACAGTTGATCCTATTACTAATAATTCCGGAAATAATTGGATGCGGCTTTATCTCAACATGGACCGGAATGCAACGACCGGATGGCTGGGGTACGATTATCGTGTGATTGGCGGAAATAATTTGCAAAAATATACGAATGGAGAATGGGTCGATTTTCAAAAAGCGGACTATACCGTATCCGGAAATAAACTCATGATAACAATTCCTCTGAAATATTTTGATTTAGGAACTAGTAAGCTTGATTTTGAATTCAAATGGTCCGACAATATGCAAAATGATACCGATCCGCTCGACTGGTATCTTAACGGAGACGTGGCACCGGGTGGGCGTTTTAATTATATATACTCAGTCGAAATTAAGTAACGAGTTATAATGTACCCCCATTCATTAAACCAATAAATAACACTTATAAGTAAATGTTGAGAAGAACCTTAGAATATGAAAAGTCTGATGGTGTAATAAATAAACCTTTCTATTATGTATGGCATGTATATTGTGGTATGATTTCTACTGAGTCATATTCGTCCAAAATGGATTGGATAGATATAAACTAATGCTAAACTAAATATAAATGGCTTCACCTATTTCTTCCCAACGTCCGCATATTGTATGGCTGGATGTACTTCGCTTCGTGGCTATCTTCATGGTTGTAATGAGTCATAGCGCTGATCCTTTCAACGCTTCACCGGAGGCACGCGCCAATCCTGAATTTAATTTCTGGGGTTCTGCATTTGGTTCTTTTGTGCGTGCATGTGTCCCTTTATTTGTTATGATGACCGGTTTATTACTTTTGCCGGTTAAGCAAGAAATGGGGTCTTTTTATAAGAAACGCATTCAGCGGGTACTCTATCCGTTTCTAATATGGTCAGTATTATTCAACCTGGCTCCGTGGTTTATTCAGTTGATGGGGGGAACTCCTCAGTTAGTTACCACATTCTTTCCTTTTGGTGGGGAGCCGTCAGCCTCACTAACGGATGGTTTAAAAGCAATAGCAATGATACCGCTTAGCTTTAATATGTTTGCCTGTCCGATGTGGTACGTTTATTTGTTGATCGGTTTGTATTTATATATGCCTATTTTCTCTGCCTGGGTTGAAAAAGCTACTGATAAAGCCAAACAATTCTTTCTGGGATTATGGATTATTACACTTTTCCTGCCTTATGGGATGGAATTTATATCTCCCTATTTATTCGGAGCCTGCTCGTGGAATGCTTTTGGAACGTTTTATGCATTTGCCGGATTTAACGGGTATCTTTTGTTAGGACATTATCTGGGTAAAAGTAATAACTGGTCGTGGGTTAAAACATTGCTTATTACTGTCCCGATGTTTGCTGTAGGTTATCTGATTACATTCAAGGGGTTCCGGTTTATGTCTTCCGATCCGAAAGTAAGTGCTACAGGCCTGGAACTTTTTTGGACCTATTGTTCCGTCAATACTATGCTGATGACTGCAGCTGTATTCCTTCTTGTACAAAAAGTTCGGGTTTCATCGGGAAATGTTAGCAAGGTGTTGGCTCATATTGCAAAATGTGGTTTTGGCATTTATATGTGTCATTATTTCTTTATTGGCCCGGCTTATATGTTAACGGTTGTTTTGCATATGCCAATTCCTTTGCAAATACCTGTTACTGCTATAGTGGTTTTTCTTGCTGCTTTGAGTTTGGTTTCTCTTATTTATAGATTGCCTAAGGCTAAGTATATTGTAGGATAAAATACGTTTTTAAATATAAAAGAAGGATGATTGTAGTCTTCTGAATAGAATAAACAAGTATCGAAGTTCCGCTTTTTATAACAATTGGCTGTACTCAACCAGAAAATATTTTAAATACAAAACAGTGAAAGTGTATGGTGTCCTTGCTTTCACTGTTTTGTGTTTTCGGACACAAAAAATATAAATTGTTAGAAATGAATGGATTTCTTGTAAATCCAGCTCGCATAACTATAATTCATGTGGTCAAATTTTCCTTTCAGTGCATTTATTATTGCCTGGAGAAAAGAATGATTGCACTTATTTTGTTATCTCAAATTTCAACTTCTGACCATTAACCAACAAGAAATATTCATTTTCTTCCAGAAATTTATGCCCGTTTGAGTCGATATAACTAAGGTCGCGCATGGGATTAATCTCAAACCGATAGGTGACGGTTTTACCGGGTTGAATCTCTTTCTTTTCAAAATATTTCAATTCTTTTATTGGGCGTGTTATAGTGCATACCGGTTGTGAGATGTACCATAAAACAGTTTCTTTCCCAATCTTACTTCCGGTATTAGTGACTTCAACTTCAGCAATCAGCTTCTGATTCTTTTTAATTTTTGTTGAGGAAAAACGAACCGGTCCATAGTGATAGGTGGTATAACTTAATCCATAGCCAAAAGGATAAAGTGGATCAGTCGGGACATCCTGATACAGTCCCTGGGTAGGCCTGGCGCTTTGACGCATGTTGTAATAGATCGGAATCTGTCCAGTGCAATACGGGAACGTGATCGCTAACCGACCGGATGGGTTAACCCGACCTGAAAGAATGCCTGCAAGTGCTGCTCCGCCCTGAATGCCAGGTTGCCAAGCCTCAATAATAGCATCTGCAAGAGGTTCAATCTTCGAAAGGTCAAGAGGTCGACCGTTGGAAAGCACCACCACAATCGGTTTTCCTGTTTTCTTCAAGGACTCTAGTAATAGTTGCTGAACGGTAGGAAGAGCAATTGATGAACGGGATGCATTTTCACCAGACCATTCGCGTCTTTCTCCAAGGCACAGTACAATAAGGTCGGAATTGGTAGCCACTTCTGTTGCTTGATTAAAACCGGATTGATCATTTCCTTCGAAGTCACATCCTTGTGCATACTGAAGGGTTGCCTGCCCATTAAATTCATGTTCAATTCCATTGTAGAAAGAAAGTACATCTTCAGCGCGACCGTGTCCCGACCATGATCCGAGAAGATTACCCTGATCTTTGGCCATCGGACCGATTACTGCAATGTTTTTAACGGTATTGGAAACCGGTAACGTTTGTATGGCATTTTTCAAAAGAACCATTGATTCTTCAGCCATCTGTTTAACGGTCGTTTTGTCTTCTTCCTTCAGATAACGTTGAGATTCGGGCATCATTTCAGCATAAGGATGCTCAAAAAGGCCCAGTTTGAATTTGAGGGTTAGTATGCGGGATACGGCATCATCAATACGGCTCATTGGAACCTTCTTTTCTTCAACAAGCTTTTTAAGATGTTCCGGGAAGATATTATCGCCCATATCCATGTCAACGCCAGAATAAAAAGCTTTATACCCAGCTTCTTTTTCGTCTTTTGCAGCTCCCTGGGCAATCAATTGCTGAATTGAAAACCAGTCTGACACGACAAAACCCTTGAATCCCCATCGTTGTTTTAAGATCTCGGTTAAGGTATAATGATTAGCAGAGGCCGGCACACCGCTGATGTCGTTAAAAGCACTCATCACGGTTGCGGCTCCGGCTTTAACACCGGCTTCATAAGGAGGAAGATATGTTTCCCAAAGAGATTGAGGTGAAACATCTGAATAATGATAATCACGGCCACCTTCAGAAAGCCCATATCCTACAAAATGTTTCAGGCAGGAAGCAATAGAATAAGGATTGGAAATATTTTCCCCCTGGAAACCTTTGACGGCTGCTCTGCAAAATATAGCATTCGTGTACGGATCTTCACCATATCCTTCAGCTACTCTTCCCCAGCGGGGATCACGTGCTACATCAATCATTGGAGCAAAAGTCCAATTTATTCCGGTCAGATATGACTCGCGGGCTGCAATGTTACATGACTGGGTTGCCAGTGCCGGATTCCAGGAACAGGCTTGCGCCAGAGGAATGGGATAAACTGTACGAAATCCGTGAATTACATCATATCCGAAAAGAACCGGGATTCCCAGGCGGGTGTCTTCGAGAGCCTCTTTTTGAATTCGGTTACGGTATTCGACGTCAGTACCTGTATATATTAAAGATCCGATCAAAGGATCAACCCCTTTTATTTTCTCTCCTTGATTATTTTGATTATCATTTTGTCCGGCATTCCCCTGAGTAAGCTGCATGATTTTTTCATCAAGGGTCATCTGTTTCATCAAAGATTCGACACGTTGAGTTATGGGGGCCTTGGCATTTTTATAAAGAGGAGCTTGTTTTTGGGCCATGACAGAACCGGTCAGGATGGTTAGAGACAGTAAAATACCTGCGGTAATTGTTCTTTTTTTCATCGTTTTTAATTTAATCTGATTAGGGTCAATATTCATATCAACCTTCTCGTAGACATTTTGGTGAAATCTTATTATTATATTGTATCCGAATGTGATAGATCATGAATTCTATACTTTTAATAAGCCGACAATTCAGACTAATTCACATGGTCGGGCTTTATTCTTTTTAACCTGTTCTTGTGTGTCGTTGATTTCATGATCTATTTTTTGACAATATATAATTCACGTATTGAATTTTAGTAGGAATATGCTAAAACCATACGGGATCGCAATTTTATAAAATTTTTTTAAAGCACATACTGTTAGCGATATTCTTGTACTGTCCATAGTTCTCAATCAAAGAATATCC
>JAUZOB010000359.1 GCA_030706665.1 Bacteroidota bacterium | reverse complement strand
GTCCAACCGGATAATATCCTCCGGCCCAGGGATTATGCAGAGAAGTCTGGTCTGATCCCAGCTCAACGCGAATGTCCCGTTTCGCCAAACGTTCCCACAGGTCAACTATATTTCCCAGATAGGCTAACGAATACGGCTTCCGATCCTTTTTCCTTTTTATGGCTTCATCAATAACCCGATCAACATCTTCAATTATTTCATCGACCCAACCCTGTTCAAGCCTTTTACAAGCCGCTTTGGGATTAATTTCAGCCGTAATACTTACGACACCTGCAATATTTGCCGCCTTAGGTTGCGCTCCGCTCATCCCTCCTAAACCTGAAGTAACAAAGAGTCTTCCCTCCACCCCTTCGCCCGGCTTTCCGATTTTACGGACCGCATTCAAGACAGTAATCGTCGTTCCATGGACGATCCCCTGAGGTCCTATATACATATACGAACCGGCGGTCATCTGTCCATACTGAGTTACGCCTAAGGCATTATAACGTTCCCAGTTATCTTGTGATGAATAATTGGGAATCATCATGCCATTTGTAACAACAACTCGAGGAGCATCCGGATGAGAAGGGAAAAGCCCCATGGGATGTCCCGAATACATCACCAGGGTCTGCTCATCGGTCATTTCCGAAAGATATTTCATAACGAGGCGATATTGTGCCCAATTCTGGAAGACTGCACCATTTCCCCCATAAGTAATCAACTCATGCGGATGTTGAGCCACGGCAGGATCAAGATTGTTCTGTATCATCAACATTACGGCCTTCGCTTGCGACGACTTACCCGGGTACCACTCAATCGGATGGGAACACATAGCATAGTCAGGTCTGAAGCGATACATGTAAATACGTCCGAAATCTTGTAATTCCTTCGCAAATTCATATGCCAGAATGTCATGTTGCTCAGGTTTAAAATATCTCAACGCATTATGAAGTGCCAGCTTCTTTTCTTCCTGAGTAAGGATATCTTTTCGTTTAGGAGCATGATTTACAGACAGATCATACATTTTCGGCATGGGCAGCCTATCCGGAATCCCCTCAATTAATGCCTGTTGAAAATCTTCACGGTTCATAATATAAGGATTGGTTTATCTTTTGATAGTATCTATTCAGGATACTAATTTCGCTATTTGCCGAATAAAGTGGAAATTTTTGTATCTTTTTATAAACATTTACACAGCTAATAAATGTCATTATTTTTGACCTTAAATTTTATTAAAATATGAAAAAATCGTTGGTTATCACGGCAGTCGTTGTTGTACTGCTTTTCTTTATGGGTTATTCTTTTTTAAAGAGCACATACAATGGAATGGTCGAGCGAGAAGAAAATGTCCGGTCACAATGGTCACAGGTAGAGAATGTATATCAGCGAAGATCAGATCTTATTCCGAATCTGGTTAATACCGTCAAAGGATATGCCAAGCACGAACAGACCACCCTTACTGCAGTAATCGATGCACGTGCTAAGGCAACGTCGATCAACATCAACCCGGACAAGCTTGATGCCTCAAGTTTAAAGAAATACCAGCAGGCACAAGGTGAATTATCATCAGCCTTGGGAAGATTGATGGTCGTATCAGAACAATATCCCGACTTAAAAGCAAATCAGAATTTTCTGGATTTGCAGGCACAACTTGAAGGCACTGAAAATCGTATTACGACAGAACGTATGCGTTTTAACCAAATGACACAGGATTATAACAAATACATTCGTAAGTTCCCTCAGAACATGTTCGCCGGTATGTTCGGATTTAGCCAAAAGGTTTATTTCGAAGCGGAAAAGGGTGCAGAGAAAGCTCCTGAAGTAAAGTTTTAAGAATATCTATTAAAGTTTCTATACAGAGAGTTGAATTTCAAGAACACTCTGTATAGATTTTCAAAGACACGTTTCTCTTAAAACAGACCAATATGAAACCATCTGATTTTTTCAATGAGAATGAGCAGAAGCAAATCGAAGAAGCTATAAGCATTGCCGAACATGATACATCCGGAGAGATCCGGGTTCATGTGGAGTCTGTTTGTAAAGGAGACTTGATGGATCGGGCCGCCTATGTTTTCGGATTACTTAAAATGCAGAAGACAAAGCTTCGCAATGGAGTACTTTTCTATCTTTCGATCAAGGATCACAAATTTGCAATTCTTGGAGATATCGGAATCAATAAAAAAGTCCCGGCGAATTTTTGGGAAGAGACTAAGATTCTTGTTCTTAGCTATTTCAATGAAAAGAAATATGCAGAAGGACTATCAAAAGGGATCATCATGGCAGGAGAACAACTTAAATCTCATTTCCCCTACCAGGATGACGATGTAAATGAGCTTTCGGATGAAATCTCATTTGGAAAATAGTATTTCAACCTTCCTAAATTACGGGATCATGAAATTTAAAAAATTATTATTCGTATTTGCAATCCTGTTATCTGCTATTGTCGCTAAGGCAGCAAGTGATATACCGGAAAGACCCGAACCGCAGCGTTTGGTCAATGATTTGGCAGGGATTCTATCTCCGGAGCAACAACAAGCCTTAGAGCAAAAGTTAGTGAATTTCTTCTCCCAAACTTCGACTCAGATAGCGATTGTAACCGTAAAAGATCTTGCTGGATATGACAAAGCCGATTTTGCCACCCAACTTGGACATAATTGGGGAATCGGACAGAAAGATAAAAACAATGGAATCCTGATTCTTGTCAAACCTAAAATAGCCGATTCACGTGGAGAAGTTTTCGTATCCGTCGGTTACGGACTTGAAGCAGTTGTCCCCGATGCTATTGCTCACCGCACATTGGTTGACACGGAAATGATTCCCAGCTTTAAGCGGAACGATTATTATGGAGGGCTTGACAAAGCCACTAATGTTTTGATCAGTCTTACAAAGAATGAGTTTACAGCGGCTCAATATGCACAAAAAGCTGCTAAAGAGAACAAGGATTCCGGAGCCTGGCCTCTTATCTTTATTTTCATTTTTCTTATCCCCTTTCTCTTGATTCGCCGCAGGGCTTATACCTTCGGTGGAGCAAGACATGGCAGCAGCCTTCCTTTCTGGGGGGGTCTGGCATTATGGGAACTCATGGGAAATCGTCATAGCGGTTACTTCAATGATTTTTCTTCCGGAAGCGGTGACTTTGGCGGAGGAGGAAATAGTTTTAGCGATTTCGGAGGATTCGGAGGAGGAGATTTCGGAGGCGGGGGTGCAGGCGGTAGCTGGTAATGCGAAGATTTTACCCCAGCCAGTCAATTCAGGAGTTATTTATTCTTACCGAATAAGTTTTAAAGAACATATCGCCCCCCTGAATAGAATTATTTCACTTCTCATTGATTACGAACATATAAGTATCAAGGAATACTCATTCCCCTGTTTTTAGAAT
>JAUZOB010000358.1 GCA_030706665.1 Bacteroidota bacterium | reverse complement strand
CCCTCTGCCAATACGGTGCGACTTGGAAGTTTTCAGGATCTGTTAAAAAATTCGATGTACGTTGAGAATTTTCAATTAATCGATTCAGATGACCTTAATTGTCCGGAACCTCTGATTGTAAAAATCCGTTATAGAAAACAAGCCACTCCATGCAGAGTCGAGCCGACAGATAACAACCGGCTCAAAGTTACTTTTCTCGAACCCCTGTCAGCAATAGCAGCCGGACAAGGGGCTGCATTTTACATCGGTGACCGTGTGATCGGAGGAGGAATTATCGGTGAATAAGAATAGTTCTTTCCCCCAAACTTTAAGACTTGACTGATGTTTGTTGAGAGTGTTGGTGCTTAATCGGTACGCCAAACATGCAATTGTTTAGTATTTTTATTACATTCGGGAGTATTAAGAATTGAAATAATCACAATCTATTATAAAAAGTTTATGGCAATCTTTGGAAAACTAGAAGACCTTCAAAAACAGAATCTGTTTAAAGGTCGCATCAAAGAAGGTTTGGAATTTCTGACCCGTCTTAAGGAAGATGATTTCAATGATGTAGTTCCCGGAAAATCAAAAAAGATAACAATCGACGGTGATAAACTTTATGCAAGTCTGCAAAGGTATCATGGGAAATCTTATGAAAATGCACGTCCGGAAGCTCATAAAAAATATATAGACCTCCAGTTTATCCTAAAAGGTGAAGAATATATTCGTTGTGCTCCCATGTCAGAATGCAAGGAAGCAACCTCTTATTGCGAAGAAAATGATATTTTTTTCCTGACTGCCAAAGATGGCACCATGTTGGAGCTCAGACAGGGATATGTTGCGATTCTGTTTCCAGAAGATGTTCATGCTCCTTGTATCACGACCGGCAATGAAGATGAAATATGGAAATGTGTAGTTAAAGTTCTGATTTAGAAAATTAAAAAGCTGACGATTAAGCCTTCAGTGTTTATTTATTCAAGGCCCTTCAATGATGAATCGATCGGAAGATTTTCTTTCATCAACCTCATCCAATTAAATGGACACCTTGGGCAAATAAATTCCCGGACCTCTTAATAGTCAGCTTTCTTTTTTCGAAAGTTCCAATTATGTCCCGATGCATTTTTCAACAACGGTGGTAAGCTTTTGATCTTCTCAAGCTAAAGTTGATCATATTTCGGTCTTTTTTTGCTCCGAAGTGATACAATCCTTAGCTTCTTCTTTTTTTAGCATTATTCAATCTCTCCGGTAAGTACACCGGAAACACACCAGCTGCTAAAACTACCGCCTTCGCGTTCTCCGATTGGGATTGCCACTTTCAACTGATGTTTGCCAGGTTTCAGATTGTTAAGCGGAATGAACACCGGATTCGTTGAGGTTCCCGGACACCAGCCTGATCGACTGAGATCGGAAGAAGATAATCCGTTCCAAAAGTTTCCTGATGCAGGATTGTATTTCCGGAATGTTCCGCAATCGCATCTCCAGGGGGTATACCCATACACATTCTGTCCGTCTACAAAAATCTGATTGAGTTTAGGCACAAATTCATCGCCTTGGTCCCAACCGCCATGGCCGGTCGAAATATACTGCAATTGAATATTCTTAACTCCTTGCGGGACTTCAAAGTCAACCTTTAAAGAATCGTCTTTAAACATGGTGCCATACTCCTGCCCCGACATTTCCATGAGATTGTTGGTACAGAACAAAGGTTTAGCCCATTGTTTGGATACTGTCGTGCTTTCACTCGGATGATATTTCAGTTTTAAACTGACCTTATGCCCTCCTTTGTCATAATTCCCGATAAATACTCCGATCCACACTTCCCCGGAGAGCAAGGATTTTAGACGGGTGACCTCCTGTCGATAAACTACAGAATCTTCCCAGGTAATACCTGCCACTTTAACCTGATTGTTAAAATGCCGGATTCCGAAAGGAGTAAAGAAACTGATCAATTCAACCGGTGGTTCATAATTGTCGGTTGCCACCACTCCCTGGTAAGCTTTCCCCTGTCGGTCTTTATACACAGGAAGTGTAGCGATACCTTTCTGCAGGGCATCCAGAAACGAGATGCTTTTCGATACCGGGATTACAAATACGCTACCGGTACGATCATACGCATCACCATTGGAATATTGGGTTAGTTCGGCAAAGATATCGTAAGGGGTTTGAAATGAAGGCAGTTTAACCTTTTTGACAATAACAGTCCCGCCTGAGTAATGGAGGGTTGCTCCGCTCTCCGGATCAGGATTGTTGATCGGATTTCCAAAGCTGAGTTGTTCGTCCTTAAATATCTGCACTGTGGTAACCAAACTCTCATTCATTGCCTGTCGATAATAGGGAGCCTCCATCACCTCTCCCATTGATTCCGGAAGAAGCGGTTTCATCTTGTTGGGTTTCAGCATCTCGATTTTATCGGCGATTTCCGCATAATTGCCATTGCGGACAATTTTCAACACAAGTCCGTTAGGCAAACCGCTCGTTGGAGAAGGCGATCCTTTCAATCCGGACTCTTCTGTAAACCAAATTTCAATCTTGTTGGAGCGGATTACAGTTTGAGCCTTTTTACACGTGTACCCCAGGATTTTTTCAGTCTCCTGTGTCATTTCCAGCTTCGGCAACTTATCAAATCCTTGTTCTGTGGAGATTCTTTTTCCGGAGTTCAGGTCTGCTACCTGAAATACTTTTTGGCCAGCATAATCAATGTAGCCGGTCTCGCTTGGCATTCCCTGTATTTTTACCCCATCCATGCCGGCACGGTCAATCCGGACCGTATTATTCAGATAGGTGACCGTAATCCCCCCGGTTTCCGATATCTTCCCATTATAAGATACCTTGTAAGTGACGCGTCCTGCACTTGTTTTGGGTACTGCTGCATTGGAAATAGCAACGAATACTGTCAGCAACAACAGTAAAACAGTTAATTTTCTCATTGTGGTTAATTATTATGGTTGTTTTAAGTGTGATTGTTGCAAAAATAAAGAACTCGGAACAAAAAGCAACTGAATTCCCCAATTGGATTCGCATAGAAGCATCAAATGGTTACATTTTGTCAAAGATGCGTTCGTAAGGTGTTTGTATATGAATAGTCATTTCGTCCAAACAAAAATTAAGATCGAAGAAAATTGCATACAACTTAATTGATGATATACCTTTTGTGCTGGCAGTCAGAATAGTCCTAATCACAGAAGAGCAATAGCTATATATCACTGATTTACTGAAACAAATAAAGGACTTTCTTTTTATAAAATGCAAAAAATCAGGAGAAATGCAGATTGTTTTATGGTAAGATTTTGCAAAGAGGAATTCTCATGGATTATCAAAGCAAGTGATTAGTTCTACAATAATCCCGATAGATATTATAACTCCATCTACGTGAACAGAATAAT
>JAUZOB010000357.1 GCA_030706665.1 Bacteroidota bacterium | reverse complement strand
TTACGAACGGTTATTTTGTCAAAAGATAGAATTACCCTATTCATTATTTTTATTCTCTGTATTATACGTCTTTAATAGGAAGAAATGTGGTTATTATTCAGATTAAGAGTGGGAATGAATATGATTTAAACGCAGATCTTCATAATGTAAAGTGTAAAGGTAGACCATATATTTTATAAACAGAGCTACACCTCCCGGTTATTGAGCGCATAATAATGTTCTGATTATATTTTCATCAGGAAGAGGGAACCTTCCGCCTAATTATCCGTTAGTAAATGTTAGTGTGGATGAAAAAATGCAGTACTAAAATATTACTATTATGCAATACAGATTGTTAGGAAAAACAGGATTGAAAGTTTCCAGGTTATGTATGGGAACCATGACCTTTGGCGGACTGGGAATGTGGACTGCAATTGGAACTTTGTCACAGGGCGAGGTGAACGGATTGGTAAACCAAGCCATTGATGCAGGTATTAACTTTATTGATACTGCGAATGTTTACAGCGAAGGGTTGAGCGAACAGATGACCGGACAGGCCATTCGGGATTTGGGATTGAAGCGGGACGATTTGATAATTGCAACGAAAGTGAGAGGTAGGATGGGTGCCGGGCCCAACCATTCAGGGCTGAGTCGTAAACATATCCTCCAACAGGCCGAAGAAAGCCTTACTCGGCTTAATATGGATTATATCGATCTGTATCAGATTCACGGATTTGACTCGTTAACTCCTTTAGACGAAACATTATACGCTCTGGACAGTTTGGTTCACAGCGGTAAAGTACGCTATATCGGATGCAGTAACCTGGCCGCATGGCAAATCATGAAAGCCTTGGGAATCTCAGCACAAGAACATCTTGCCAGGTTTGTATCCTTGCAAGCTTATTATACCATTGCAGGCAGAGACCTGGAAAGGGAAATCTTACCGATGCTGCTTGACCAAAAGCTGGGGCTAATGGTTTGGAGTCCTCTGGCAGGAGGATTACTGAGCGGGAAATATGGTAGACATGAATCGGTAGATGAAGGGCGTCGTGTCAATTTTGATTTCCCTCCAGTGGATAAGGAAAAAGCTTTTGACATCATCGAGGTGATGAAAATCATTGCTCAAAGTAAAAATGTAACGGTAGCCCAAATTGCATTAGCCTGGCTATTGCATCAACCGGTGGTTAGCTCTGTGATTATCGGTGTCAAAAGACCTGAACAATTGTCGGATAATCTGAAAGCGATTGATGTGCAGCTAACGGCAGAAGAGCTGGCAGAACTGGATGAAGCTAGTAAATTGCAACCTGAATATCCCGGTTGGATGTTTGAACGTCAGGGAGCCGACCGCAAAGAATAGTTGATTCTCCCAATCTTTTATGGAATATTATTTAATCGGTATAAATGGAGTACGTTTCTTCAATAGCGTATGTGCAGTTTTATCATGCTATGAAGAAATTAATTTATCGGCATAACCTTAGAATCTGAAATTACAACTTTTATCGGTGTAAGATTCAGTCTTTTCAGCGGGAACAAATGATTTAGAAGATCGTATGTCTCCATAAGTGGAAGATATTGTCCGATTTTTATATTTCTTTGCAACAAAACAGATCGTTTTGGAACAGAATCATTATAATAAAGAATTTTCGGATATTAATTATTCCGAACAACAGTTGCGCGGCAAAGTGTTTGAACAGTGCACATTCCTGAATTGTGACTTTTCTTATAACGACCTTTCGGATGCTGAATTCATTGATTGCACCTTCAATCGATGTGGTTTTATCATGACTATTGTCAAGCATACCGGATTAAAGAATGTTTCGTTTGTCAATAGTAAACTTGCCGGAGTAGACTTCGGACAATGTGCAACCTTCTGCTTCGGAATAAACGGTACCTCATCGGAGTTCCGTTCCTGCTCTTTCTACAAGCAGCGAATGCGCAAAACTTCGTTTAACGACTGTCTGGTAAAAGAATGTTATTTCTCTGATTGCGATTTAACGGAGTCCTTATTTTTGAATAGCAATTTGGATAGCAGTCAATTTGAGAAATGTATTTTGGACAAAGTGAATTTTTCAACCTCTAACGGTTATCTGATTGACCCTGAATTAAACAGAATGAAGAAGACGAAGTTCTCTAAGTACGGATTAGAAGGACTTCTTTTTAAATATGATCTTATTATTGAAGAGTAGGGCAACCCTATCGTTCTTTAAATACCCCTTTTTAATGCAAGTGGGTTTGCAAAGATACTCAGTCCTGTAAGTTTTAATCCGAGAGAAAGTATATGCTCAATCATAATTGATGTATATGGGATCTTTTCATCCCGCTGAAATCGAAATGCCTTAACGATATTTCTACTGCTTTATATCCACAGTTGGATCATTCTTTCTTTAATTTTTCATGATCCTTATCTCTAATATCCTGATCAATATAGCAATAAATCAATGAAATATGAATTTGTGCATGTCCAAAAAAAATATTTCAATTGCTCAGGAATACCTCTCTTGAAATTAATTCTATACTTCAGATATATTCACTCTGATCTATCTCATAAATGAGAGTAGGAACGAATTTATTTGCGTTTTTCAATTATCAATAATTTATTTTACCTATTTTTATGTCATTATTCTGATAAGTAAAAAAAGGTGCGTGCTATGGATGGAGCAGGAGCAGATAGCGGTGTTGGAATATGTGTACACGCCTTACCTGATTTTCAATAGAAACAGAAAGCTATACTGTAAAATGTGGAAATATGAAACGGAAGAACTTTATTTTAACGATTGTTATCCTTGCACTTTCCTTCCATCTGGCAAATTCGGCAGAACCTGTTAAAGTTATTTTTGATACGGATATGGGTCCGGACTTTGATGATGTAGGAGCAATCACTGTATTGCATTCGTTGGCCGCTAAAGGAGAATGTGAAATTCTGGCTTGCTGTGCAAGTGACCGTTATCCAACCATTGCTCCAACCATAGAAGTGTTTAATCGTTATTTTAAGAAACCGGGAATCCCGATTGGGGTTGCCAAAGAAGGTGCTCCGGGTTTTACCAGCCCGAATCATTGGAATGATTCCATTGTAGCCAAATTCTTGCCCACACATAAAACATGCAATGACTATCCCTCTGCAGTTGAGGTTTATCGGAAAGCATTAGCAGCTCAAAAGGATCATAGCGTTACCATTATCACCGTAGGATTCGTAAATAACCTTGCCGACCTGTTGAAATCAGGACCTGATAAATTCTCTCCTCTTACAGGAGCTGAACTAGTTAAGGCGAAAGTTAGGAAATGGGTAGCTATGGCAGGAGGGTTTCCGGAAGGTTATGAATTCAATGTGAATCAGATTCCTGAAGCTTCGTACTATACATTCCGAAATTGGCCTACCCCTATTCTT
>JAUZOB010000356.1 GCA_030706665.1 Bacteroidota bacterium | reverse complement strand
TTAAAGTATTTTGTATCTGAGAGTAGTTCATTTGCCTTTACTACAACTATTCAGTTTGTCAAATTGTTAAATCTTGACCCGAAATCAGACGATAGCAGCATTAATTATACGAACTGCTGGTCGATTTTCAAATTATTACATAGACAAACCCGACTGCCACCCGAACTTAAAACACTAATAAAGAGGACTTTCAATTCGAACGATAAAAAAAGGTTAAAAAAAGGTAAAAAAAAATTAAGAAAGAGCAGGGGGAAAAGCAGGGCACAACGTTATATAAGTAGAACAAGAGAAAAAATGCATAACCTGATTTTAAAATATTGCAAAGGAAACTATACCAACGAAGAATTGGTAAAAGCAACGAAACTCTTCAAATCAGAAGAGAACGACATTGCTATAGCCGAGGTTATGCAATTACAATGGAATCTATGCGACAATTCAGAAATAGGTGATAAAGCAGAATTTGATCGTATTCTCAATCAAGTTCACTCCATCATAAATCTGGATGCTGCTCAGCCATCTGCAACAAAGCGATTTTTTATCGGATTATCCAGGATCGCTGCAATATTAGTGATTCCACTTATTTTATCAGTTTTTTTATTATTGCAGCACAATCGATCTAAAAACAGATTAGAAGCCGAAAATACAATAGCAGCTCCTAAAGGAGCTATTAAACAGCTGAGATTGCCTGATGGCACATTGGTTTGGCTTAACTCAGGCAGTTCATTAGCATACAAAGGCTCTTTTAATACAACCGGACGTGATGTAACATTAGAGGGGGAAGCTTATTTTGAAGTAACAAAGAATCCTCAGAAACCCTTCATTGTCCATACCGATAAATTGTCGGTAAAGGTATTAGGAACAAAATTTGACGTGAAATCTTACAGGGAGGATCCGAAGGTAAATGTTACACTTATGGAAGGTTCCGTTCATCTGTCAGATACAAAGACAAATCCGTCACCCCTTTGTTTGCTTAAGCCCAATCAACAAGCATCGCTCAACAAGAATTTGAATCAATTAACGATCAGCAGCATCGATGCTTCTAATTCAAATGAATGGATCCGTGGAGGATTATTATTTGACGATGAAGAACTTGAGCAAATCGCAAGAAGTTTGGAACGAGAATATAATGTCACAATACAAATAAAAAATAGCGAAATAAAACATCTGAGATTCTATGGGAAATTTAAAAAATCACAGCCGATCGAGGAAATTCTGGATATTGTGAGTGCCAGACAAAACTTTCACTATACAAAAAAGGGGGATTTAATTACTTTTTCAAATAACCATTAAAAATTACTTCTCGGGGGAATATAGCTTAAAAAATGTTGTAATGTAAGTCTTGTTGTTGTCGGTTAATAATTCCAGCCGATTACTTCAACGGTCTAAAATATTAAAATAGTTGCTTTATTTAATTTACATATTAATAAGGCATGGGAAAATTATATGCTTTTCTTGAAGGCGAACAAATAGCCGAATGTTTTGAGAATAAGCACTAAAACCAAGTAATAAACATTTAATTATTAACTCAAATTCTACCTAGCATGAAAAAAACAATGCTTTTATTATGCCTGTTAATAGGTATGATAAGTTGGGCCTCTGCTCAAACCAAGATTACAGGAAAGGTGGTTTCTGCCGATGACGGACAACCAGTTATGGGAGCTTCTGTCTTGGTAAAAGGGACCACTGTAGGTACGGTAACCGACATGGATGGAGCTTTTTCTGTCAATCTTCCTTCCAGCTCGAAGACGTTGGTATTTTCCTTTGTGGGAATGTTAACGGTTGATTTACCTGCACAAAATGGCATGATCGTAAAACTATCTTCTGATGCCAAACAAATGAAAGAAGTTGTAGTTACAGCTTTAGGTATCAAGAGAGATAAAAAGACATTGACGTATGCCTCTCAGCAAGTTTCAGGAGAAGAACTTAAAAAAGCCTCCGATAGAAACTTCATGGGTGCCTTAAGTGGAAAAGTTGCAGGTATCGACATCAAAACAAGTAGTTCAGGTGCCGGTGGTTCTACTAAAGCTGTATTAAGAGGAAATAAATCTCTTACCGGTCTTAGCGAACCTCTTTATGTTATTGATGGTATTCCAATGGTCAATAACAAAGCCGGGCAGCCTGGTTCATATGGCGGAACAGATAGTGGTGACGGTCTTTCTCAAATCAACTCTGAAGACATCGAAAGCATCAACGTTCTGAAAGGAGCCAACGCTTCAATCCTTTACGGTAGCCAGGGTGCAAACGGTGTTATTCTGATTACTACCAAAAAAGGTAAAGCAGGAAAAACAACTGTTAGCGTAAGCTCTAGCACTGTCTTTGAAACCGTAAGCGGCCTTCCTGATTTCCAATACAAATACGGAGCTGTGAATGGATCAGACTATAGCTGGTCAAAAACAGCAGGCAATTACCAAACGGGTTACATCAAAGATTTCTTCCAAACCGGTGTTAATGCCGCAAACTCAGTTTCAATCAGTGGTGGCAATGACAAAACTCAGGCTTATTTCTCTTATGCAAATAACTCTGCAACTGGAATTATGCCAACCAATACCTATCAAAAGAATAACTTCACATTCAATCAGTCTACCAAACTGCTCAATGACAAGTTAACAATCAGCTCCAGTGTTATGATGGCAGCTGAAGTGACCAAAAATCGTCCTGGTGCAGGATACTACAACAACCCACTTACCGGTTTGTATTTGTTCCCACGCGAAAGAGACTTTGCATCTTATAAAACAAATTATCAGGTGTTTGACAAAGACAGGAATCTTTATAAGATGAATTGGTTCTCTACCGAAGAGAAACAAAACAATCCTTTCTGGGAAATTTATAATGATAATAAGCTTGACAAAACCAAACGTGTAATTGCCAGCCTAAAATTGAGCTACGATATTACCAAACAGCTTAAATTTGAGGTTAGAGGAAACATGGACTATGCTGACAAGTTGAGCGATTATAGATATGCAGCTGGTGGTAACTCTGTAAGTGTTAGCCAAACAGGACGATGGAACTATACTAAATATACCGACCAAGCATTATACACCGACGGTATGTTAAGATACAACAATACTTTCGGTAATTTGAATGTAACCGGTATTTTGGGGGCCAGCTACCAAAACAATACATTTACTGACGGCTTCTCTGTAGATAACGGACAAACAGCATTGATGTTCCCTAACTTCTTTGCCTTACAGAACCTTCCTGCTAACACAATCGTTAATAGTACAATTAGCAAATCAATTAAACAAGGTGCATTTGCCAATGTGCAATTAGGATACAAGGATATGGCGTATCTAGATCTTTCAGGACGAAATGACTGGGCTTCTACGTTATCAGGTACTCCTCATCAGTCTTATTTCTATCCTGCTGTCGGTCTTACCGGAATCATCAGCCA
>JAUZOB010000355.1 GCA_030706665.1 Bacteroidota bacterium | reverse complement strand
GGGGATACGAACAGGAAATTGTCGAAACCCTTGCCCAATATGCCGGAGTTCCCGTATGGAACGGACTAACCAATGAATTTCACCCAACGCAGATTCTGGCAGATTTCCTTACGATCAGAGAACACACTGACAAACCTCTATCTCAGATTAAATTCTGTTATCTTGGCGATGCCCGGAACAACATGGGGAATTCATTAATGGTAGGTGCAGCCAAAATGGGGATGGATTTTCGGGCTGCAGCACCAAAAGCCTGCTGGCCGGAAGATGGACTTGTCAATGAATGCAGAAAGATTGCAGAATCAACCGGCGCCAGCATTACGCTCACTGAAAATGTTGAAGAAGGAGTTAAAGATTGTGACTTTCTCTATACTGACGTATGGGTCTCAATGGGTGAACCGGACTCGGTTTGGGCGGAAAGAATTAAATTACTGCTTCCCTATCAGGTTAACCGAAAAACATTAGATCTTACCGAAAACCCCAAAGTAAAATTCTTGCATTGTCTTCCGGCTTATCACGACCTCGACACAAAGATGGGCCGTAAAATATTTGATAAATTCGGAATTGATGCCATGGAGGTTACTGATGAGGTATTCGAAAGTCCTGTCTCTATCGTCTTTGACGAAGCTGAAAACCGGATGCATACGATTAAAGCAATAATGGTCGCTACTCTGGCATAAAACACGTTTCAAAACGCACCATTGTATGCACTCATCTCATGTGTACAGAATCAGCCATTCCTGAATAAATTGTTTAGAAAGGACATCAACATGAAGCGTACCTGGTTTGATCGAAACACTCCGCTTTAGATAAAAGTCGAATTTCAACAGAAGTATCTGTCTGGTTCCGGATGAACGTATCAATGATACAGGAATCAGGCAGATCTTTCAAATAACCTCTCCTCATTGTTAGGTTAATAATTTTCCCATATCATCTAAAACAGCTATATTTATCAACAAAATAGGCAATTCGTATGTCTGAGGAAGATAAAATAGTCAGGTTAGAAAATAACATTAAAACTCTTGAGGAAGAATTAGCAAAAGCCAATGACCAGTTCTACCGCACTCAACTTGAGATTCAGGATCTGAAAGAACAAAAAGACCATTTCAAGCTGGTAGCAGACTTTGCGTCTGACTGGGAATTTTGGATTGATCCGGAAGGGAAATATCGCTATATCTCTCCTTCCTGTCAGACCATTACCGGATATGCAGCCCAGGAGATCATGAGATCAGCTGACTTAATCTCAGAAATTATCTATCCCGAAGACCTCCCCGACTTCAAACATTACATGTCGAATTCATTAAACTTTTCTGACATCGGGAAAACCCTTGAATTCCGAATCCTTACCAGAACCAAACAATTGAGATGGTGCGAGGTAAACAGTAAAGCTGTATTTGATCAAAGAGGTAAATATCTGGGACAAAGAGGTGCCATTCGTGACATTACAAGATTTAAAACTGCGCTGGGACAAATACAGGAACTGTCGCAAAGCAAACAATATGAAACGAAAGCAAAAATAAAATATAAAGAAGATCTGGAATACCGCGACCGGGAGCTGATGTCCTCGCTCATGCTTATTTCCCAAAAAAATGAACTTATCCTCTATTTAAGGAAACAGCTCAAAACCATAAGGCCCACTACCGCCTTGCCTGTTCAGAAAAAGATCGAAGAGATGCTTCTGAAAATCGAAGGGCTTCGTCAGATTAATTCTGATTGGGATAATTTCAGCCTTCATTTTGAAAAGCTATATCCCGGTTTCTTTGAACGCCTGTCACAGAAATACCCCAGACTCACTTCCCGTGAAAAAAAGCTATGTGCTTATCTGCGCCTGAATCTTTCAAGCAAAGAAATCGCCAATATTCTAAACATCACTCCCGAAAGTGCTGAAATTAGCCGCATTCGACTCCGCAGAAAATTTAACCTCGACCGAAAAATACAGCTCACCGATTTTATCTCAAAAATCTAAAAACGATAGGTTCCATTAAGATAACAACATCTATTTGTTTTGTTTTTAATGTTATTATAACACTATATTACAATCCATTAATATATACATGATAGGTTATCTATAAATATGGTTAGGTTTTAGTTACATCAGTAGACAAATGCAGTATAAAGAGAAAATCTATTTTTGTTACCAAAATCAAATCATTTATGAAAAAGAACAATTCATCAGAACCTTCATACCGAAAACTGACCAAAGAAGAGATTGGCCAGATGATTATGCAAGGATGCACCTGCGATGACTGGAATCTGATCGAAGTAAAAGAAGGATTTTCTCCCGAAAATATAAACAACTGCAAATTCAGCAGTCACATCCGCCTGGGTCGTTTCGAAGAAGAAGTAAACCTATTCGGAGGCATTACATTCAAATCAGGAATCTACAATGCGTGGCTTCATAATTGTATTATTGAAGACAATGTAATGATCTATAACGTAAGGGGCTACATCGCAAACTACAAAATTGATCGTCGCGCTGTCATTCACAATATTACCACCCTTGCTGTTGACGGAGTGACCTCATTCGGGAATGGCACCCGAATCGAAACTATCAACGAAGGAGGAGGACGTGAAGTTCCGATCTATGATTATCTGTCAACCCACGTTGCCTATATTATTGCTCTTTATCGCCATAAAGAAAAAGTAATCTCAGCACTTGAAAAGCTTGTGTCCGATTACGTGAAATATGTAAGCAGCAACATGGGAACTATAGGTGCCGGAGCTCAAATTATCAATTGCGATACAATTAAGAATGTAAAAATCGGAGCAGCAGCCCACATTGAAGGTGCCCGAAAACTTTACAACGGAAGCATAAACAGCTCTTTCGAGGCACCTGTAAACATCGGAGACGATGTCATCATGGACAACTTTATCATCTGTTCCGGTTCTCGGGTTACCGATGCTACCTTAATCTCAAATTGTTTCATTGGACAGGGATGTGAACTCGACAAACATTACTCGGCTGTCCATTCTCTGTTTTTTGCAAACTGCCAGGGATCTCACGGAGAAGCCTGTTCTATCTTTGCAGGCCCCTATACGGTAACACACCACAAATCGACATTGCTTATTGCTGGAATGTTTTCGTTCCTGAATGCAGGAAGCGGATCAAACCAAAGTAACCATCTTTATAAACTTGGTCCCATCCATCAGGGAGTTGTAGAACGCGGAACCAAAACGACAAGCGATTCTTATGTGCTATGGCCTTCACATATAGGAGCTTTTACACTAATTATGGGAAGACATTACAAACATTCGGATACGTCAGACTTCCCCTTTTCATATCTAATTGAAAATAAAGATGAAAGCATACTTGTTCCGGGCATAAATCTTAAAAGCATCGGAACCATCAGGGATACTCAGAAATGGCCTAAAAGAGACAAAAGGAAAGATCCGTTTCTG
>JAUZOB010000354.1 GCA_030706665.1 Bacteroidota bacterium | reverse complement strand
TCGGAAAACTTTGCGCTACATCTCTTATGTCATCTTATTTTTCTTCTTCTATTACATCGCCCTGGAACTAAACATCTTCTGGCTATTTGGCCGGATGCCCAGTGTAACTCAATTAAAGAATCCGCGCATGCCGCAGGTTTCCGAAGTTTACACTGCCGACAGTGTTTTGATTGGACGATACTACACCGAGAATCGTGTTCCTGTTAAGTTCGAACAAATTTCGCCTTATTTGATCAAAGCGCTCATTGCAACCGAAGATGCCCGCTTTTACAAACACTCCGGAGTTGACCTTCGGGCAATTGGCGGAGTCTTCCTTTCTATGACCAAAGGCGATCAACGCGGAGGAAGTACGATTACTCAACAGCTAGCGAAGAATCTCTTCAAAACAAGGAAGGGCAGCACAAGCGGTCTCTTGGGATATATTCCCGGAATCCGTACCATCGTTGCGAAAAATAAAGAATGGGTCACGGCTCTCAAACTGGAACATTTTTTCACGAAGAATGAGATTTTAACGCTTTATTTTAATACCGTTGATTACGGACACAACACCTATGGAATCCGAACAGCCTGTCGCACCTATTTCAATACGACTCCTGACAGTGTAACCATTGATCAGGCAGCGACCTTAGTCGGAGTACTGAAAGCGACCTCACTCTATAGTCCGTTACAGAATCCCCAAAATTGTTTACAACGGAGGAACACTGTACTTTCTCAGATGCTGAAATATAAGATTATCACTAAAAATCAGTATGCTGAATACAGCCAAAAACCATTAGGATTGAAATATACCGTTGAGAAAGTTGATAGAGGTTTCGGTCTTTATTTTAAGAACTATGTCAATCAATATATCGAGAAATGGTGTAACGAAAACGGATATGATCTTTATTACGACGGATTAAAGATCTATACCACTATTGACTCAAAAATGCAGAAGCTCGCGGAAGAAGCAATGACTGAACACATGAAAGCTCTTCAGCGCCGTTTTAATGAGTATTACAAGAATAAAAGGCAGAATCCGTGGATCGATGAAAACAAACAGGAAATTCCTAATTTCATCGAGAACCTGATGCCACGCACAGAATATTACAAACATATTGCACAGCAATTTAACAACAACAAAGCGCTGATCAATAAATACCTGAATACACGTAAGAAGATGCGGGTATTTACCTATAGCGGCGTAAGAGATACAACCCTTACCCCAATGGACTCACTGCGCTACTATATGCATTTTCTTCATGCAGGGTTTATGGTATCCGATCCATTCAACGGATATATCAAATGCTGGGTGGGTGATGTTAATTACCAATATTTCCAATACGACCACGTATACCAAAGTCGCAGGCAACCTGGTTCTGCATTTAAACCTTTCGTTTATACTGCAGCAATCGATAATGGATACAGTCCTTGTGACAAGATTGTTGACAAACCTCTTATTGTAAAATTCAAGGAGAACGGGGTAGAGAAAGAATGGGCACCCCGAAATGTCGATCGAAAATTCTCGCATGAAGAATATACTCTTCGAAGAGCAATGGCCCGTTCGGTAAATTCAATCGCAGCACAACTTACAATGCTTGTAGGCCCGGAAAAAGTCAGAGATTATGCACGAAGAATGGGAATCAACACTCCACTTAATGCATATCCGTCAATCGGACTGGGGACTAATGATGTCACACTGTATGATATGATCGGAGCTTACGGAACTTTCCTCAACAAAGGTGTTTGGACAGAACCTATTCCTGTGATTCGAATCACAGACCGAAACGGCAAAGTTCTGCATGAATTCAAACCCCGACAGAGAAGAGTATTCAGTGAAGAAACCGCGTTCCTGATGCTTCATATGCTCAAGGGAGGACTTGAAGAACCGGGCGGAACATCTCAGGCTCTATTCCAATATGATATGTGGAGAGGGAATGAAATGGGAGGAAAAACCGGAACCTCAAACAATTACTCTGACGGTTGGTTTATGGGAGTCACCCCTAATTATGTCGGAGGAGCATGGGTAGGAGGAGAACAACGTTGTATCCGATTCCAGTCATCTTCATACGGCGAAGGAAGTAAAATGGCTCTCCCGATTTACGGGCTCTTCTTCTACAAAGCCTACCAGAAACATTTGATAAAAATGGGCTACTTCCCGAAACCCACGATCAATATAACAAAGCCGTACCAGTGTACAACCAAATATACACACAAGGCAGATACCTCAGCAGGCGCTGAAGGAGGTTTGGAAGAGGGAATGGAAGCTCCGCCTGATACTTCCACCGGAATTTATTAAGGATTTAAAAATATTAGAATAATAAAAACAGAGGCGCTCTAAGGTCAGAACGCCTCTGTTTATTTTACTGACCTCAGTAAAGCACCATACTATTTCCGCTACCGTAACACTACCGTTCCTTTACCCTTCCTATACCGATTGGGTAGTTCAATAGTACTCCAAGTGCACTCCAACATTATACAAGTTAAGGCTAATTTGAGTTGTATGAAGAAAGCGTCATAGTGAAGCATTTTGTTTTTATGCATTTACTATCTTTGCATGCTAAAATAATAATAGACTGCAAACGTGAAGATTGGGAATATTGAATTGGGGGAGCTTCCACTTTTTCTTGCGCCGATGGAGGACGTTACTTATAAATCCTTCCGTTTTATGTGTAAGAAATATGGTGCTGACGTCATGATTACCGAATTTATATCATCGGAAGCTCTAATCCGGAATATTGAAAAGACAAAAAAGAAGATGACCATCTTCGATTTTGACCGCCCGGTTGCAATTCAGATATACGGACATGAAATCTCTTCCATGGTAGAAGCAGCCAAAGTCGCTGAAGAAGCCAATCCTGATTATATCGATATCAACTTTGGTTGTCCGATGAAGAAAATCGCCATGCGAGGTGCAGGGGCCGGAATGCTCAGAGACATACCCAAAATGGTAAAGATGACCGAAGAGATTGTCAAAGCCGTTAAACTACCGGTAACCGTCAAGACCCGATTAGGATGGGACGATACGGATAAACCGATTGTTGAAGTTGCCGAACAACTTCAGGATGTCGGAATTCAGGCACTCACAATTCACGGACGTACCAGAAGTCAGTTATACACCGGATCAGCCGACTGGTCGTTGATTGCTCAGGTAAAACAGAATCCCCGTATGCATATTCCGATCATAGGCAATGGTGACATCACGGGTCCTGTTCAAGCTAAAGAGTTTCATGAGCTCTCCGGAGTCGATGCCCTCATGATTGGGAGAGCCTCTATCGGCCGCCCATGGATATTCCAGGAGATAAAACATTATTTCCGGACCGGGGAACTGCTTCCGGCGCCTACCGTTCCCGAAATTGTTGCAAACGTTAAAGACCAACTCACACAATCCGTTTCATGGAAAGATGACGAACGCAGGGCAAT
>JAUZOB010000353.1 GCA_030706665.1 Bacteroidota bacterium | reverse complement strand
CCCGGAAACAGCAGGATCGTCAGAGGAAGCAAATGCAATGTAAGCAAAAGTTTCTATGAATGATTTATTTTTCATTTCAATAAAATAGGGAGCATAATAAGACCAATAAAAGCCATAATTGTTCTTCTGGCTTTCTTCTAAGGAAGCACAAACTGTATCAAACTTTCTGATAAATTTCTCCACTTCTGTCTTATCTTTATTCTTTGCATCATAATCGAGCGCAGCATCCATTGCTAATAATAAGTCCGTTGATTGAAAACTGTTTTCTTTTGTTTTCCCATTCGCGGTAGAATCAACAAGCATATTCGTAGTAATATTGACTGAAATTTCCTTATCACCAGTCTTTTTCACACTCCCTTTCATAATTGTTTGAAGGAATTCAAGATTCTCTTTAGCTCTTTTCGTTTGAGGTTCTATTACTAAAAATCGGCAATAAGCCAAAAGTGCCGGAATCCTTTTATTCTCAATATTTAGAATACGGGCAATTGCATTATGAGAGCCGGCATGTTTGGGATTTAATGAAATTGCCCTTTGAAAACATAAAATAGCTTCATCATACTTTTTTACACTCCATAAGGTTATCCCTTTATTGAAATGTAATTGATAAAAATCAGGAAATTGTTTAATTCCTTCATCATAGAGTTTAATTGATTTGTCAGTTTCTTTTAACTCATCCAAAGCATTGCCATAATATACATATACTGATTTCAAACAATCATCTCCAGGATGCTTCTTAATTGCTCGCTGGCAACATTTGATTGATTCATCGTATTTCTTTAGAGATTGCAAAGTGAGTGCTTTCTCTGATAATGCAAGTATGTTATCCTTATCAAGTTCCAGAGCTTTGTCATACCTTACAATAGCACCATTGTAATCTCCTTTGTCATGATAGGCAATACCTTCGTTCACTAATTTTTCAGCAGCTTCTTTGTCTTGGGCAAATAACATATATCCCATAAAAGAAAACATCAGAAATAAGATTGTTCTTTTCATAAATATCTATGTTTAGTTATTTAATCAGTTACTAATATTTTCACCTTATACAAAATCAGAATACTACATGAATACCCTTATAAACAATGCACTAATTCCAAATACTACTTCCAGTATCCTGACAAACCAATCACCATAGTTTAACCTAATTTTTACCTAATCATAGTTAATAATTTTTCATCAAATTTCTATAATTTTATACTAAAATAATTAGCATTGTTTTTACCACTTTTCAAAAAGCGGCCTCACATTATCAACACTAAAACAGGTATATAATAAAGCTATATCAGAACCAACCTTTAAAGTCGGTTTAGAGATGATCTAAACATCATTTCGATATACAAACCATATCTGAACCATGTCCAAAGGACGAACGAAGTATGGTGTTGCTTCCTTGTTGCTATAGCCAGATTCCCTTCAGATCCTCCTCCAAACGAAATAAAAGCTTCTCCATCTTCATACAATTTTTTATAACCATACAACACTTCATCTAAATGGATAGGGATAAAATAAAAGGGGGGAATCGAATATTATTATTCAATTCCCCCCTGACTAAAATATCAGTCGAATGTGTTTGGTCGTTATTTATGCCTTTTCTTTAATTCTCTGGCAATGTCTTCAATACGATAACCCTTATAAGTCAACAGAACAATCAGGTGATAGAGCAAATCGGCCGATTCGTAAATGAAGTTCTCATCATCGTTGGCCATGGCTCCAATGACTGTTTCAACAGCTTCTTCGCCTACTTTTTGGGCAATCTTGCGGGTACCGTTTTTGAAAAGCGAAGTGGTATATGAACCTTCAGGCATTTCGGCTTTGCGTTTGTCGATAAAGTCCTGCAGCTCTTTCAGGAAGAACAGATCATCTTTAACATTTTTTTCTTCAAAACAGGTATCTGCTCCTGTATGGCAAACTGGCCCTACCGGATTAGCTTTGATCAACAACGTATCCTGATCGCAATCAATTGCAATCGATACCACATTCAGAAAATTCCCTGACTCTTCGCCTTTTGTCCACAGCCTGTTCTTGGTGCGGCTGTAAAAGGTTACCTGATTTTCGGCTACCGTTTTGTTATAGGCTTCTTCGTTCATGAAACCCAGCATTAAAACCTTGTTGGTTTTATCGTCCTGAATAATGGCAGGAACAAGACCATTGCCTAATTTTGAAAAATTAATTTCCATAATTTCCTCTTTGCTATTCATTCGAAGCTTAAAGCTTCATTGATAAGTTTTGTAATTATTTCTACCGCACCACGATTCCTTCTCCGCGAAGATAAGATTTCAGGTCGGGGATTGCAATTTCTTTGTAATGGAAAATACTGGCTGCCAGTCCGGCATCAGCCTTTCCGCGTGTAAATACATCTAAAAAATGTTCCATTTTACCGGCTCCTCCCGAAGCAATGATCGGAATAGATAAGCTTTCGGAAAGCCGTGCCAGTTCATCACAGGCAAAGCCATTCTTTGTTCCGTCATGATTCATCGAGGTAAAGAGAATCTCGCCGGCTCCTCGTTGCTCAGCTTCCTTTGCCCATGAAAAAAGTTCCTTATCGGTCGGAATTCTTCCTCCATTGACCGTTACGGTCCAATGTCCGGTTTCATCTCCGCGGGCATCAATTGCCACCACCACAAACTGGCTGCCGAAGTTCTTAGCCAGATCATCGATCAGTTGCGGATTTCGCACAGCAGACGAGTTAATGGAGATCTTATCGGCTCCGGCGCTCAACAGTGCATCGGCATCTTTCAGTTCACTGATTCCTCCGCCCACCGTGAAAGGGATGTTGATATGACGTGCGATACGCTTTACCAGGTCAACAAATGTCTTTCTTCCTTCATGCGAAGCGGTAATATCAAGAAAGACCAGTTCATCAGCTCCCTGCTCGGCATAGAATGCACCCAGTTCGACCGGGTCGCCTACGGTGCGGATATTTACAAAGTTGATTCCCTTTACAGTCTGTCCGTCTTTGATATCCAGACAGGGGATGATGCGTTTTGCCAGCATTAGATCATAAATTTTTCGATCTCTTTCAACGAGATACGGTTTTCATAAATGGCTTTCCCGGTAATGACTCCGGGTACGCCCATCTCATCAAGTTCAAAAATGTCTTTCATGGTACTGATACCTCCACTGGCAATGAGTCCCAGTTCGGGGAAAGCATCCAATATCTGTTTATAGAGTGAAAATGCCGGGCCACAAAGCATTCCGTCTTTGCTGATATCAGTACTGATGACTTTTGAAATCCCTTTTTCACAGAAGTTACGGATAAACTCAATCACTTCCAGCGAAGTTTCTTCCTGCCATCCGCTTACGGCGATCATGCCTTCGCGTACATCTGCACCCAGAATAATACGTTCCGGACCATATTTTTCAATCCACCTGATAAATACATCCGGTGATTTGACAGCAATACTGCCACCGGT
>JAUZOB010000352.1 GCA_030706665.1 Bacteroidota bacterium | reverse complement strand
CTTGAACGATATTAGAAAAGATTTAGCTTAATATATTTTCCAAAATCCATTCTTTCAAGGCAATACGAAACCTGGCAAAGAATGGATTTTATTTTTAAACAATTTACCACACCCGGCGCATCAAGCCAAACTCACCCGGGAAGTTATATTTCCGAAAAAGAATCAATCGGTTAACGTTATATGTCAAAAAACAGTCCATATCTAATTTAAGAAAGCAGAAGCCTCATTGAATACCTCTTGAAATGACTGATCAATCAGGTCATTCAAGTCCTTTTTATTGATCGGAAACGGATTTTCATGTGTATACTCAAACGGAAAATCCTTAACTGTAACTAAGATTGGAATTCTGTTCCGTTTTCCACACAACGTTTTTACAATTCCTTTAGCAGGAATCACATGATCTTTCACAAAAGCAATAGCCTTAATCTGCCTGGACAAATCAAGAAGACGTTCTTCCCTGAAACTTCTCATCTTACGAAGATTCAACATCGCATTAAAAAACATCCCGATTTTCGTTTTAAGAATCAACGCCTGCATCTTAGGGTCTTTTTTCAATTCCCGGTCAAAGTGTTTTACAAAGTATGATTGAAGTATCTTCCCTGCTTTACTATCGAATATAAACTTTGAAACTCCGTTCATCTGGTTAAATGTCGCTCCCCCGCAAAAGAAAAAAGCTTTGGAATTAGCATAATAACTTCTGGGATTGGCCATTATTATCAGCTGTGTAAAAAAGGCTCCGATTGAATATGAAAAAAAGTCTATTTTCACATTCTTATCAAACATCGGATGTTTGCCGTTTCGAATCTGCGCGGTAAGATCCAGAATATCGTAATAACTTTCTAAACCAGATAATAGAAATCGTTTAGGGTTAGATTCAAGCCGCGAACTCAAAGCCGCATTCAGATAACTGTTATCGTATAGTTTTGGAAATATTCTTTTTCGCAAAACTGCAATATGATTCATTATGCGGGGATTATTCCACATCAAAGGAGCACGGTTCATGTGAAAAGAGATTGGAAACAACAGCACGGCTTTCCCTGTCTTCTTTGCAAGATGAACCCCCCATGGCAAATACTTCGCCCAGTCCCGCTCATTTAATCCATGCAACAGAATGATAACCCCCTTGGGGCACTCCATTCCCTGTCTCATTATGACCGGATACTTAAAAAAATGATTCTCGTCAATTTGGGAATCTGGCACAGAAAAAAGATCATCCGACAACAATGAAAAAGAATCTATAACATCTGGAAGAATATCCCGATGTTTTGATTCAAACCGAATATTGAAAATGGTTACATTCTCTTCCGGCAATTCAATCTTATCATCTACCTGATTAAAATGCTTCTTCAGGTAATCATACTCTTCACAATATTTCATAACTTAAATGTATCGACTTCCTAAAAGAAAACCGCTAAAACTGCCAAAAACTTTATGCGATCTCTATAAAATTAAGAAATCGGTTTTTTAATTTACCATCATTTAAAACAACGATAATCTTTCAATTTTTCAACCTCACGATAACAGACTGGCACCTAAATCAATACCTCCAAAATCTATATCTTTGATGCCCTATGCAGATTATTTAATCTACAATTATCAAAACTATCAATTTACAAATTCAATCGATTCGTAAATCCCCGCATTAAAAAACAAAGCACACCGGATAAAGTTGGATAAGACAAAAAAAGAACCGCATCATATCAATTTGTTGAAACAATTGATATGATGCGATTCTTTTAATTATTTAAGAAATTCACCTTACCATCGAAGCTTCTCATTCAGAAACTTTCCGGTATATGATTTTTCACATTCAACAATCTGCTCCGGAGTACCCTCTGCCACAAGGTATCCTCCCTGCTCCCCGCCTTCAGGACCAAGGTCAATCACCCAGTCGGCAGCTTTGATTATGTCTAAATTGTGTTCGATAATCAAAATGCTATGCCCGCGGGTGATTAAAGCATCAAATGAATCGAGTAACTTTCGTATATCATGAAAATGCAAACCGGTAGTTGGCTCATCGAAAATAAACAAAGTAGGATCATCTGTCTCTTTGGATAAAAATGAGGCAAGCTTGATACGCTGACTTTCACCACCCGACAAAGTCGAAGATGACTGTCCAAGTTTAACATACCCCAGTCCGACATCCATCAGCGGTTTCAATTTACGAATCACCTTCTTTTCGACAGTTCCTTTCCCTTTGCAAAAGAAATCATCTTCTTCACCGAAAAAATCAATCGCTTCACTAACCGTCATCTCCAGAATATCATAAATATTCTTGCCGTGATATACAACATCGAGAACTTCCTGTTTGAACCTTTTCCCTCCACAACTTTCGCATACCAGATGAATATCGGCCATAAACTGCATCTCTACCTTAATAATCCCTTCACCCTGACACTCTTCACATCGTCCCCCTTCAACATTAAATGAAAAATGAGAGGGTTTAAATCCAAGATATTTAGCAGTCGGCTGTTGTGAAAAAAGATCGCGGATATCATCCCATGCTTTTAGGTAAGTAACCGGGTTTGATCGGGAAGATTTACCTATAGGATTCTGATCGACAAACTCAACGGCTTTGAGAAGGTGCATGTCTCCACCTATTTTATCATGTACACCTGTTTTCTCTCCATACCCCCCATAATACTTCACCAATGCCGGGAACAGTATTTTTTTAATCAACGATGATTTGCCGGATCCACTGACACCAGTAACCACTGTAAGGGTATTCAACGGGAATTTCACATCAATTCCCTTAAGATTATTTTCCCGGGCACCTGTTAATTCGATGTAATTACTCCATGGACGACGAAACAAAGGCACCGGAATGCGTTCCCTGCCGGTCAGATATAAGGCAGTCAGACTTCTGTCTTCATCCTTTAACTGTTGATGGGTCCCCTGAAAAACTACTTCTCCTCCATGCTGTCCTGCCCCGGGACCAATATCAATAATTTCATCGGCAGCCCGCATAATTTCCTCATCATGCTCTACGACCAAAACCGTATTCCCCAATGCCTGTAATTTTCTTAGCACATTGATTAAACGCTCTGTATCGCGCGAGTGCAAGCCGATACTCGGTTCATCCAGAATATAGAGCGACCCCACCAGACTACTTCCAAGCGAAGTAGCAAGATTGATCCGTTGTGATTCCCCTCCCGACAATGTTGACGAAAGACGATTCAGGGTAAGATATCCCAATCCGACATCGCATAAGAAATCGATCCTGTTATTGATCTCTTTCAACAGTCGATCTGCTATTTGTTTCTAATTATCGGACAGTTGAAGGCTCAGGAAGAACTCTTTCAGGTCCCAAACAGGCTTCAAAACAAGTTCATGAATTGTGAATCCTCCTATTTTGAAATATCCGGCTTCTTTTCTTAAACGGGAGCCATGACATTCTCTGGAAGTAGTTTTCCCCCGTTAGCGGGAT
>JAUZOB010000351.1 GCA_030706665.1 Bacteroidota bacterium | reverse complement strand
GGCAACATCATAACATCGACCAGATTCCCTTGGGAAATGATTCCTTGTGTGAACTTGGTGATATCTTCCCTTGTGATATTTTTGATCTCATCCAGATACGTATTTGTTACATTCTTCCCATTTATGTAGTATTCATACAAAGCAGTGTCTACCCACCATTTATTTGATTTCAATTCTTCTGTACGTGATTCAAGGATTTTCCTTTTTAGCGCGTTGAAATCTTTTTCTTCCGGACCTTGAGCCATGAATCTTTTGAGTTCGTCAATGGTCTCTTTTCTAATTTGATCTGCTATTTCAGGCTTTGTTTGAAAGTTGACCTGAAGTTTAAATGTTGTGTCTTTTCCGATAGAAAGATATTCAGGTATTCCTACGACATAAGTTGCTTCTTTCTTCTCTCTGATAAATTCATTGCATCTATCACTAATTAACTTGGTAGCTATTTTCTCATAGAGTGAATTGTTTTTATTATTTTCTTCTTTGCCCTGGCAACAAATATTTATAGTTGCAACAGGAGTTCTCATGGAGTAAGCAAATTTGCGGCTTATACTTCCTGTTTTCCACCACTCATCTGTCCTTTCTGCTGTTTTAAGAAAAGTGGAATCAATAAGGTCGCTCTCCTTTTCCTGATTTTCCAGGGGAGTTAATGATCCCAGGTATTTCTCAATAAGTGGCTTTGCTTCTTCCGCTTTAATGTTTCCTGTAAAGATGAAGGTAAAATTTGCAGGATTGCCAAAGACCGTATTGAATACCTTTTTTAGACTTTCAGGGGTAAAGGAACTCATGTTCCTTATGGGATCAGCATTAATTTTCCTTATAGTGGATGTATAGTATGCCATCGTATCACTTAGTACACTTTCCGGAGTAATAGTCTGGGTTTTGTTTAGAGAAAGTCCTATTTTAGTTTGCAATACCTCCTTATCCCAACGCTGATATTTGAAATGTAGATAGATCAGTTGCAAGCAGGTTTCGAACTCTTTAGGGTCTGTATAACCAAAAAGTCCCTGTTTATCTCCTCTTATTCTTTTGAGCTGAGGTAATAGCAAGGTTTCCACGGAAAGCATTTTCCCATTTAGAAGTTGATTTATTTGAGTGGGTGTAAAATTATCCAGTCCCATTTGTCCAAGTAAAAGGGTGCTCCATAAAAAAGTAGACCGGTATTCTTCTTTTATGGAAAAAAGCGGTTTGTTTCTTAATCCTTCAAATTGAATTTCGTTGTCTTTAAAATCAGTGGTTTTAATAATGACTTTCATCCCATTTGAAAGGATCCATTCGGTAGTCCCCAGGTCTTTATTGATATTCTGATGTGTTACATGACCTGGAAGAATTTTTTTATTGAAGAGTTCCGGATTTGTTTTACTGGCAGTATATGGCGGAGGAAGCTGTTTTTCTAATGATGCGATGATAGTTTTAACATCGGTAACGGACGGTACTTTTTCCCCTTCTTTTTGATGGCAAGTGATGGCAATCGCCGGTTGTGTATTGACTAAATATTTTCTGAATCGATTATTGATTTCTGTAAGTGTAATCTCCGGAAATACCTGTTGGGCAAAAGCATATCTATATTGGTTAGATGGATGAACTGTCCCACAAACGATATAATAATAAAGCATGTAAAAATATTCATCACAAGGTAAAATGCTTTTTTCTTTAAGGGATAAATGGAAACTGTTTAATAACAGATCTTTCGCATGCTGTAATTCTTCCTTCGTAAAACCATATTTATTGACTTGTCCTTTAAGCGTGAAAATGTCAGTTAATGCGATTATCGGGCTGTTGGTTGTTGCTTTGGCCGTAATTACATATTCACCGAATTTAGGTGTGGACAAATAGAGGCAATTATCATGCAAAAATTGAGCTTCATTAAATACCGCATTGGATTCAAAACATTTTTTATCCAAACGATCCTGGAACATATATGTAATCAACTGATCAGCCAACTCTCCTTTTAATCGATCCTGGTTATAGGGGAGTGCGTTATCTTGTTTAAAATGAATTTCAATCTTACCGGATTCAACTTGAGGATTTTTGTCTATATAAACAACCGGTTCCTTAAGTTCGGGTATGGGGTATTTAATGATAGGAGGCGAAATGCCTTTTGCCTTGGGTATTGAACTGAAAACCTGTTTAATCTTTTCTTCCATTTTAACGGCATTAAAATCGCCGATCGCAATTACGGTAAGATGATCCGGTCGATACCATTTATTGTGAAAGTGTTTGAGCTGTCCAGAAGTTATATGAGCTACGATGGCAGTGTCTAAATAGGAGTTGAAATTGGCTGAATATTTAGACCCTTTTAATGCAAGCATTTTAAGATTCTCGTCTGTCCCTGAATCTGCATCATTTCTCATATTCATTTCTGCGAGAATAATTTTTCGCTGTTTTTCTACATTATGGTTGAGATTCAATTGAAAAGGGATGTCTTTTAAAATTAAAAGTATTGAATCCAAAGTGTTTTCCCGTTGAACAGGAATATTACCAAATTTATAGTATGTTCCTGCAGGGCCTGTTCCGGCCCCATGCAACTTACCATCTACTCCTATAGTCATTAAATAATCAGAATACTTTTCAAATCCGTTTTCATTAATATATGCCAAAAGGTGTTCTATAAAATGGGCAGTACCATGCTCGTCTATATTTTCCTGACATTCTCCGACATCAAAGAGATCATAAAAGTAGGCTTTCCCTTTTTGTACATCTGTGGCATAGACACAGTAGCGGATTCCGTTTTCTAATTTCCCAATTTTGAAAGCAGGGTCGAATGGGACAGGGGCTTTGGGATTGTATTTGAATTGACAGAAACATTCATTTCCTATTATCAGCAGTAGTGAAATGAATATGCAGGGTAGGAATGTTGTTGGTTTCATAGGGACATTACTTTATGATGATTATAAATTTAAATATAAACTTCTATAATGCTATAAGTTTTATTTAATTTTTTATAAACAAAATAATGTCATGGACAATCTATTCAGAATGTGGTTGGTAAGACTTCAAAATGAGAGGCGGAATGGTATTTACAAAAAAGAAGTAGAGTGAAAATATTATTGTATTTGATTAGCATGGCATTAGACCATGCTAATCAAATCACACAACAAAATAGGTATGCAAGGATAAAACGAATCAATGATTCGATTATAAAAAACTACAGCTTGGCTCGTTATTTTGATAATTCTTATATGGATTGTAAAATAAGAACTCTGTCGTTTATTACCTATTTCTTAGTCCGTTCTTCTCTTTGAAGTACAAACTTTATAGGAAGAGTATATTGCACAGGAACAACTTTCCCTTTATCCATTCCTGGTTTCCACTTGGGCATGAGTTTCACAATTCGAACAGCTTCTTCATCACATTCGATTCCAATAGAACGGACTATCTTAATGTTTGAAATTTCACCTTTTGTATTTATAACAAAACTAATGACTTCTGTTCC
>JAUZOB010000350.1 GCA_030706665.1 Bacteroidota bacterium | reverse complement strand
CCCTAATAATGAAAAACAGCCGTATTACTCCCATTAAAGACAGGTTAAACCATTTCAATCAACACTTCATTCAGTCCGATTTTTCAGGCTGAATACTCATTTTATCGGGCAATGAAACCTACTTAAAATACGCTCGGTAAAAGGGAAGGTCAACAATGTTGAAATAACTATCGAATAAGAAGAGAACATTGTTTAACCTTCGCGAATAAGATACAAAAGTAAAAAACAAAAAAAATCTTTCAGGAGCTAGCTCCTGAAAGATTTGTAAGTGAAGTATCTAATACTAAAATTCTTGTTTAAAGAAACAATTAATGAGTATTGTATTCTTCATAGCTAACTTTACGATGGCCAGAGAACTTATAGACGGTACTACCACCATCATCAAATACTGCTTCAAAATAGATACTATCGTTTTTAATTACCTTCCCATTTTGAAAGGTAACTTTACTGTCGTAAGTATAATTTTGGGAGTTAGCAGCTGCAAAGGTCAAGTTTTTCATATCAGCCTTCGCTTTAGCTTTAAACTGCCAAAATGCACCATTATCATCAATCCAAAGGGAATCCTTACTAAATGAAGAATTGTAAATCTTTATCAAATAGGGGCCAGATGTAGTAGTTCCATCATTTACTTTGATCGTCCAATCTCCGGATATCGGATAAACGGAACTGTATTCTTTGTCATATTCAAGTCCTTGACAAGAAACTATAAACATGCTCAGGATAAAGAAATATATACAATATTTTGCTTTCATATTACCAGATTTTGCTGTTATTACTTTTTAACCCACTTTCTAACAGATGTTAAAGGGCCTTGATCCAAAAGTGTTACGGTAAACCAAATATCACCATTAGGCTGAACTTTTCCGGTCCCATTATGTCGGCCATAAGCAGAACTTCCCGGGACTATCAACAGATCACCACCTCCAAGGTCCACAAAATCAATCGGAATAGTAGTCGTACCACTCCATACAGTTGTCATATGGTAATACCCAAGATACTCTGTATTTAATGAAATCGTAGCATTTGCTCCACTGCGGTCATAATCGCCTGAATAATCATTGGTAAGTTCAGTATTCGTAACTAAAACAATACGTTGTGTTTTAGTTGGGAATTTTTCATCAGAATAAGCAGTATAATTCAGAAAATACAACCCTGGAGTTGTTAAATCAACTGTTCCTTCTGTCGTAACCGCATAATCTTTATCTCTGATTTTAGCGGAAACACCCGGATCTACAAAAGCCTCGTTTTTTACTAAGGTAGTATAGAATGATCCACCAGTGAGAGTAAAATGAGGATACGTAGTTGTTTTGGAAACACCTTCAGTAGCAAGATCTTCACAGGATGCAGCTATAAAGATAAGCAATACAGAAATTAATATATAATTAAATCTTTTCATAGTCGTCTAATTTTAAAAACATCATTATTTAGCCCACCAAACTTTGACATCAATATTCTGACGTACCGGAGTTTTTGTATTCGTTTTACGTTCTGTATCAGGAAACAATAAACGCTGTGGAAAATTATTACCAATACTGCTTACAGCAGATTTAACGAAGAACGAAGGATAACCTGTTCTGTTTCTATCGAAAAAGGCTTCAATGGTATTGCAATTTGCTGCAGCAATCCATTTCTGATTGATAATTGATTCCAATCCATTGTATTCATAAACACCACCGGTTGCATATAATGCGGGTTGAGGGGTTACATTATACAATGCATAAGATGCTTCAATTCCATTTTCATAATGTTGCTTAGCTTTAGCTTCAGTTCCATAACGTAGTTCAGCTTCAGCAAGCAAAAATTCTACTTCCGGAAGAGTAAAGAAATATACAGGAGAAAGCCCGTTTACATTAGGTAGTGACAAATTATCAATATTTGCATATAATGTCTGATCATCTTTGTAACGTCCTTGTCCCAATCCAACAACCTGTGTTTTTCCTTTAGGAGGTAAGAAAATTGCATTAAGTCTGCTGTCTCCTGAATTTTGAAGATAACTCACCAATGTCTTACTTGCACAGATATTCCCTGACAAACGATCCATAAATGTTTCATAAAATGGATTTCTCTTATTCTCTTCATTCTTAAATAAAGTGCTTACAGTTGCAGCTGAGGTTGTCAAAAAATTATCTTCAGCTAAAAGAGCCTGAATTTCAGCCTTATATTTATTAGGATCTACATTTACCCAACGCAAATACAATTTAAGTTTCAATGTATTCCCAAAACGGACCCATTGATCCATATGCCCCTTGAAGATAAAATCCTGCTTATCAATTTTCGATACAGTTTTAAGAGATAAATCCTGCTTTAGGGCGAAATCAACTCTTTTAATCAAACTATCATTTACGTCCTTTCCTAATTCATATTTCGGGCTCATCTTATTAACCCCATTCAAAGCTTCAGAGAAAGGAATCTGATCATAAAGGTCAGCTAAAACCTGAAAAGTATAAGACTGCATTAAGGTTGCAACCATATAATAAGACCAATCCTGCGAAGCTTTTGCTCTATCCCTGACTACCTGGCAATCCATTAACGGACCACTATACAAAATAGTAAACTGACGATCATAGTCACTTTCATCTAAAGAGAACTCTTCTAAGGTAGCCCATTGAGAAGCACCGGTTGACTGTGCATAATGCTGAGCCCAAAATCCTCCAAGTTGTTCGTAATAACCTCCAATCACATAAGCGCTACCTGTAATAGTACTTGGTAATAAAAAACTATTATCAGCAGTTGACGGATTATTGGGATCTTTGTTTATATCGAAAAAGCCATCGCTGCATCCGGTAGAAACTACCGTCACAATCAAAAGCAAATAGTATATTAATCGTTTCATATTCGAATCTGTTTTGAGTTAATTAAAATGACAATTTAAGGCTAAATCCATAACTTCTAACGGTTGGAGTAGCACCATACTCACCATAATCAGCCTGAAGCCCGTTCTCATCACCAAAAGTAGTAGATTCAGGATCTACAAAAGTATTGCTTTTAGGAGTCCATAACAATAAGTTACGACCGATAAAAGAGATTTCAGCTCTATTAATAAAAGCCTTTTGTGTTAATTTTTTTGGCAATTGATACGTTAATGTAACCTCTCTCAATTTGACAAATGATCTGTCAATTAAATACAATCTTCCGAATTTACCTGCACTGTAAGTCTGATTGTAATACAGATTGTAGTTACTATCACCACCGGCAATCGGAGTTGTATTTTCTACATAATTACCATTGTCATCTATTTGAACTGAATTCGGTATTATGAACGGTTGTCTGTCATTATAAGTAGCTTGTGCAGCATTCCCTGTAAAATAAAGCATTTCTGCAGTTCGTGAATACATTAATCCACCATGACGAACATCAATCGATGCAGACAAAGAAAAGTCTTTCCAAGTCAAAGAAGAAGATCCCCCCATCGTATATTTATAGGCTGCACTGCCATAGACTTGTCTTACAGGAGATGAAAGTGGT
>JAUZOB010000035.1 GCA_030706665.1 Bacteroidota bacterium | reverse complement strand
GCAGTAGGAATGGTTTATCTTTTCCCAATCCCGGTTTATTTCTTTTTTATGTCTGAAGAGTTTGCTGTTGTACCTTTGAATCTTGGTATTGACAGTGTCCTTCATTCAATTATGTTTGCTTTTTTATGTTTCTTGCTTTTTACAAAAAGTAAGAAACAATTGTTAATCTTTTGGGTGATTGGTTTGCTGACACTTCTTTTGAATGTCACCCTCAATCATTATTGGTCTTCATGGTTCTTGTTGAGATGGCCTGTAATAGATAACTCGATTAATCCGATTGCACTTTTCTTTGCATATTCCTTCGTTATTTTTTTTGTGTTGTGGCGATATACAAGTGCGCTGGCAGATATCTCTTTAAATTTGAGAAAACAGTATCGTTGGACAGATAATTTCTTTAAGAATGCAAAGGAACCTTTAGCGCTTTTAGAATATCAATATGATGAGCAAAATGTTATTGGAATGAAAGTGCTTCGGGTGAATCACTTGTTTGATGAAGCTTTTAATATTCCTGTTAAACGAGTTGTTGGTCAATCAGCGGAGATTGTCTTTCCTGATATCTTTAGAGATGCTTTTAACTGGCATGACTTCTATTTTATTTCAGATAAAGGTAAAGCAAGAGTCTATCTGGATCATTTGGATCGATGGTTTGATATTACTCTTATAAAGCTGGATAAAGAACATTCGTTATCTATCTTTTCTGATATTTCCGGGTTGAAAAAAGAGGCGGCTGTTTTAGTTGATAGTCGTGCACGCTATAAAGCATTGCTTGAAGCTGTCCCCGATATATTTTTCGTGATAGATAAAGAAGGAACTTATATTGATTTCGTTGTAAAAGATGCTGATCTGATTAAAACCTCTCCGGATAAAATTATTGGTAGCACAATCTTTGAATATGGATTTTCAGAGAAAATGACACGTACAATTTATCAATGTATTCAGAATGTAATCCGTTTTAGTACCATTGAAACAATTGAGTATGCATTTGAGTCGACTCATGGTACTATGCTGTTTGAAATGAGAATGGTCAGATTGAATAGTCATTCTGTAATTGCACTTTCCAGAGATATAACAAAACGAAAACTTGTCGAACAGAAACTTGAGGAGGCAAAGACTAAGGCGGAAGAGGCGGATCGTCTTAAGTCTGCTTTTCTTGCTAATATTTCACATGAAATCCGCACTCCGATGAATGCGATCATTGGATTCTCCAGAATGCTGGTCCTGTCTGATTTTAGTGATGCAGAGAAAGAGAAATTTGTCGATATAATTGTTACAAATGGTGAGTCATTGATGAAATTGATCAATGACATGATTAGTTTGTCCAAAATTGAAACAGATCAGGTTGAGGCAAGGAAAAACTATTGTAAGGTAAATAACCTTTTTTCTGAGTTGTATAGAACCTTTTCTTTCCAACGCAATCAAAATAATAAGGCTCACCTTACTTTGACTCTTAGAACTGATAATAATAATCCACAGTTTGCTATCTATACCGACGAGATGCTTTTGAGAGAGATTATGACCAATCTGCTTGATAATGCAATTAAATTCACCGATAAGGGAGAGATAACTTTTGGATATAAAATGAAAAGTGACAGCAAGATTGAGTTCTTTGTAAAGGATACAGGAATTGGTATTCCTGAAGATTCAAAGCAGGCTGTCTTTTTACGCTTTCATCAGTTGCATAATTCACGGACACGGAATTATGGAGGCACAGGTTTGGGATTATCGATTTCACAACATTATGTGGAAAAACTTGGGGGGACTCTTGAGTTCGAATCTGAAGTAGATAAAGGCTCGTGTTTCTATTTTACTCTGAAGATCGAAAAGGCTCAAGGAGCGTTACGTGTTGTTTAATCAGAGGTCCTTCGTTGAAGGTTCCTGCGTAGTATTATTACAAAAATAACGAACCCTCTCATTGTTTGACAATGCCAAGGAATCAAATGTTTTTACTTCTCCATAAAAGATAAGACTTTGTTCATTACCACCCCATTTGAATCCCTTTGATGTGATCTGTGTTGAACGACTGAAATCCGATCAGCCTTTCATATCTTGATGAAATTGGATGGTGGTAAACAAATGCCACATATTCATTCTCTGTCTCAAAGTGACTTCCCTCCAGATTGGTTGTGTTATATTTAACCTCACCTTCAGGCCAAAATGCATACATGTAGTTGTAATATCCTTGTTTTAACAGTAACCCGGCTTCGTATCGCTTTGCTGTAAAGTTATAAGTCATTTTATTTGACTCATTGCATTGCATGTCTGAAAACCCTCCAATGACGTGCAAGCTCCCCTGCGAGAAGGGGGCTGCAAATGGTAGACTAAAATCAACGTACACATAATCGGCTTCTGTGTCGGGATCTTTCTTATTTTCTACGGCAATTGAATATTGCCCATTTAATTCGCGGGAATATGCATAAGGTTGATTAGCCCGGATTGCTGAAGGTAAAAGTATAACATGAAAGGCATGGTCGATATACGAAATCTGTGCAATACCTTCACTGTTAAAACGAAGACTTTTACAATCAAAGAAACGGAATTCATTTCCTCCGGGAAAGATGTTGGCATCGTTAAATTCATAGATCAATGCATTGTCTGTGACATGCTGTGGTTTTGTGAAAATCACCGAATTGTCCGTCCTTCTATTTTGCATTACGACTACTCTGATCTCGGTGAGCGGATCGGAGATAGGGTAGGTTGGGTGATTGACTTTGAGATCGAATTCCTGATCTGCTGCACTATTGATGCCGGCCGGTTTAATAAGCCCTTCAATAGAGACATTCTGTTCTGCTACATAGAACCGTCGGATAAAAACTACTTTGGATAAATCGTTGTCTTCATAAACGATTAATGCATAGTTGCCGGATAATTTGAATTTAATATCCTGATTTGGAAGACTAAGCTGATAGTTGCCGTAATGGATTGTGGTATTGAATGAGGGTGCATAGTCGTTCAGTGGGTTTGATTCAAATCCTTCAATGTAATCCATTGGTGAAAGGAAGGATTCTTTCCATGTTGCATCACAATGGCGGATCGTGTAGTAATAATTCTTTCGTTTGGGTGCAAAATCGTCAAATTTGAGAATTAAATGCTGTTGCCCTTCTTTATTAAGAACTGGTAATTCCATTTCTGAACCCTGAGGCGCGAATATTATGGTGTGTATATTCGGATTGAATGTTTTATTTTCAAATATTTTTATGTCTCTCAGATCAATTGCATATGACAAAGAAGTGTTTAGCATTAAAAAGAATAAGAACGGAATTATAAAGCGAAAATGGAAAAGAACTGGCATTGATGATGCAAAGGGTCCCAACGGAAATTTCTCTCTTTTATAAGGATTAAGATATCTCATTACCATTCTCATTAATAATTTGAAAGATTAGAAAATCTCATTTCCAAACTTACTAATTAATATTAAAATGAAAGAAAAGTTTCAAAGAATAGCTTTCTCCAAGAGCTATTGATTTATTCAAACTGCTTGGATTAAAGCCTAAGTTGTTTCAATATAGGGGTGATACGAGGGAGAATGTATTGCAAATATATTTTCCCTTCAGGAAGGAAATGAAATTATTTTAGTTTGGTTGTTTTAAATTAGTAAGTGGCTTACTAATGAATTTATTTAACCGATCAACCAAATTTAACTTAGTACAGGACAAAATATTTAATAGGCTGGTAGTTTACGTTTTAGCAATATGAAAAATTTAATATGTTGCCGGCAGTCAGTGTCTTAATATTGGTATCATGCAATGATTGAAGCATAAATGATCACCATGAAATATGACAAAGATTTAATTAATATACTTAACAATAAACTGCACTGACATAAAGACCGAACCAAGTTCTTTGTTTTATTTATTGGTTCGCTGTTTAAGGTTCAATCAGTATTTTTCCTTTGGTTGGTCCAATGTTTTGTTCAAGAGTAATGATAGGCTTTAAAAAGCATCGTTACGAGCTAAGGAAAAATTATTTAAAATAATCCGTGAATCGACTAAGGAAATTATGACTTTTAAACGTCTTTAAAATATGAGTCAAAATTTGAATGAAAAATTAAATTAATTTTTCGCTATAGAATGTTTCATATTGTTAATGCAATCAACAGAACAAATTATTCCTCCGAATAAAGGAACCGCATTCATTCTTTGCCAGCAGAATTAATTTATGATATTTAAGAATTTTGTCATGTATTAAGCAAATTTAAACTAAAACCGATGTTCAAGAATTTAATGCTGAGAAAACAACAAATATTATCGTTTCTGATTGTATTTGTGCTTTATTTCCCAAGCAGTAGCTATGCTCAACTTGTTGATACATTATCACACAAAGATGTAATTAAAGTTGCCTGTATTGGGAATAGTATAACATTTGGCGCAACAATAGATGACAGGTCCAGGGATTCTTATCCTGCCCAATTGGGAACTATGCTTGGAACAAAATGGGTAGTGCGAAATTTTGGAGTTGGCGGACGAACATTACTTTCTAAAGGAGATTCCCCTTATATCAAAGAAAGTGCCTATCAAGAAGCTTTGGCATGGCAGCCTGATGTCATTCTCATTAAATTAGGGACGAATGACAGTAAACCCCAGAATTGGAAATACAAGAGCGATTTCGAAAAAGATTACTTAAATCTGATCCGGTCATTTGAATCTTTAAAATCAAAACCAACGATCATCTTGTGTTGTGCAGTTCCTGTATTTAATAATGGAGGAGAAATTAATGAGTCAATTATAAAGAATGAAGTGAATCCTTTGGTGAAGAAAATCGCAGAGGAAAAGAATCTCCATGTAATAGATCTATACACTCCGTTTGTTGGGAAAGGAGAGCTATTTTCGGATGGAATTCATCCCAATTCAGCGGGAGCAACTGAAATTGCAAAGATTATTTATTTCAACTTAACAGGGAAAGTGGTAAAACCGGTATCTCAACCGTTTGGCGGGGTTAAAACCAAATGGCATGGTTTTGATCGGTATGATTTTGAATTTAATGGTCGAAGTGCTAGGGTTGTGTGCCCTGCAAGATCATTGGGCGGAAAGCCCTGGATATGGAATGCCCGTTTTCCTGACTGGCATTATGAGATGGATAGCATTCTTCTTTCCGAAGGATTCTACGTAACGTATCTGAATACGGATGATTTAATCGGAAGTCCCAAAGCGGTGGCAATCTGGAATGACTATTATCAATATCTGACCAAGCTGCATGAATTTAGTGAAAAAGTAGCACTTGAGGCCGTAAGTCGCGGCGGTATGTATGTGTATAACTGGGCTAAAAAGAATCCGTATAAAGTAAGTTGCATTTATGCAGAAGCTCCTGTCTGCGATTTTAAAAGCTGGCCGGGAGGGTTCGGAAAAGGTAAAGGAAGTCCGGATGATTGGAATCTGGTAAAAGAAGCTTATGGCTTTAAATCGGACGAAGAAGCAAAAGAATATCGTGATAATCCGATCGATAATCTGGAAGAATTGGCAAAGGCCAAGGTGCCTGTTTTGCATATGATCGGATTACAGGACTCGATTGTTCCTCCTATGGAAAATTCATTTGTTCTGATAGATCGATATGTGAAATTGGGTGGAATTGCCACAATGGTTCCTTGTACCCGAGGCCCTCAGGAATTAAACGGGCATCATTTTGCAATCGAAACTCCGCGTAAGGCTGCAACCTTTATTGAACAGAATACTCCTTTGTTCCGATTGAAACTGGATTAAGGTAAATATCATGAAATTCGAGGCGGACTGCCAAATAACAGAACTAAATTCAGGAAGGTATTGCAGTTGCTGCAGTCCCTGATGCCGATATTGTTGGATGCTTTATTGATGATAAACCCTGGCAGAAGAAAGATCTGCTCACTCTATGGTGTAGTTTCCTTCATATCCTCAATGACGAAGTCTTTAGAATCCGGAAATATCTTGCCGTCTAACTGATCTCAAATGTTAATTATGACTGTCCGGTCAATCTCTCTCAGAATGTTAAGAAACTCTTTGGCGGAATATATTCCATAGTCATGATCTTGCGCCTTTGATCCAGAATATTTTGAAAGCATAGGTGATAACTCTATCGCGTAATTCTCATTTTGTGATGATCGAATAGCTTCAAACAGTTCATGACAGACTTTTACAAGTTCTTGCGATTCGTAAAACTGTTCCCTGGTGAAGTTTAAAAACTTCAAAATTTTAAATGCATTAAAAAGATGCCAGAATCGGCGGGTAAATATTTGAGGTGAGGAACAGTTGTTTCCCAATTCGGTGATTGTAGCATAAAAGTCTTCAGCTTTTAGGAACGAAGAAACAGAGAGTGGAAGTTGGGTTAAAAGAATATCGAAATCTGCTGGTGAAATTCGGTATAATGACGAGGTTCGGGTGAAGAAAACTTTTAAATCTATAAAAGCTTGAAAAGCGTAAGCTTTATCCAATTCACGAATCCCTTCTACCCATTTCTTTAAGGCAGGACCTGTTCCAAAGGGAACCCGGTCCGATAACCGGCACGATGGAATCACTTTTGTAGTGTTTAGCTCCGTAATCCCACCCAGAGGGATAAGCTTTTGCAGAAAATAAAAGTCTTCACCTGCCTGTTTTCGATTCATTCCACCCTGACGGATATAAGCGGATGCTTTAACTGCAAAGGCTGATCCGACGGTATGAATGGCATGAGGGAAGCCTGCAAACAGGAGTGACTGCCTGTAGTATCTCATGTAAAGCTCATATAGAGTGATTCCTTCATATACTTGTTGTGGGAACTCTTCCCCGTTAACCGGATGCTCGAAATAAATGGTACATGCATTTACTCGTTTGTTATTTCTGAAAGTCTTTTCGATTTCAACGAGATAATTGGGCTCGACTCTGCAATCGGCATCAAGCGAAATGATAATTCCGTCAGGATAATCTAACAATTCGAATCGCCTGACTGCTTCGTCCATTCCGATTTTACGGGCGAGACCTGCGCCGGCCCATTTGGAGGGTAAATCGGAGGCATAAAGACAATGAAATTTCAATTTGGAAGAAGATATAGCAGAAAGCTCTTTTATCGCCTGGTGTGAACGAAAATTAGTTGATTTGATTTCGGGAGAAGCATTTTCGGGAGCATTAATTACAATAATAACTTCTGCCGATTTTGAGGTAGAAGTGCATTGAGTTAAAGAATTTAGTGTGAGTACAATATCCGGTTCGTTATAACAGGGAATAATTAGGATCATCCCAAGATTTGAATCGGGTGGTTCTGAAATAAAGAGATCTTCTCTGAAAATGTGACGGGCGATATATTTTGATGCAAATCCCATTGGTCGTCAATGTAAAAATCAAGGAGAGAAAAGGAACTATTGTTTTAGAATGTACTTCTTAATGGTTGTATCCCGAATCAAAAAGAAAACCTGTTTCTGAGGATAACTCATTCTTATTCAGGGATTGAAGATGCAATCTTTATTTTTCGGGTTTTGGTTACAAGAAAATTCGGAATATAGTATTGACTGTTGAAAAATGTAAAAGGGTGCTTTCGAGATACAAAGCACCCTTTTAATAGAGGAAAATCCTCTGCATATTTCAATGTGATTATTTCCCTTTTGTGCTTAAGTAACGCTTGTTCAACTCTGTAAGAACCGGGGTTGTGATGTTGAGTTTTTCTGCTCCAATAAGAACATCGCCACCGTTAAGAATATAAGTGTAATTGTGATCTTTGTTGTATTCTTTCAAAAAAGCATTGATTACATCAAACAGTTTCTTGTTATTTTCCTGTTGAAGTTGTTGAAGAGAAGTGGAAAGCTGATAATCGAGTTGTTTGATTTTCTGTTCTTCGTTCATCAGTCGATCGCGTTCCTGCACGGCTTTATCCTGGGTTAAAAAACCTCCGTGTTGTATTTTTTCCTGGAAAGCAGCAGCCTGGTGCTCAAAATCGGATTTTCTTGAACCAAACTGTCTGTTGAATTCTTCCTGTTTCTTTGACATTTCGCTTTGAAGATCTTTAGCCATCTGATAATTCATGATTAATGAATCCATCTTCACATATGCTATGGAAACGCCTTTGCCTGATATGTTTTTGTCATCTGAAGCCTCATTTTTCCCCGCCTTGGAAGATTTAAAATGAAGGATGAAAAGTACAATAATAGCAACTGCTAATACTGCATTAATGATTAGAGATGTTTTCTTCATAACTTTAAGTACCGATTGATTGTTTTGGCAAATATAATTTTTTCATTCCACCATTAAAATCTTTAAACCATTTTTTTCTGCTTGAACAAAATGATAGTCAAAGGAAGTGGACTGAAAGAATGTTGAAATAAATCATGTTTTACTACTGACAAACGTCATTGGAAAAATATGATCTGTATGTTATCTTCATATCCGTAATAAATATACAACTCATTTCCTTAAAATAAGAAGCTATGATGCATGAGTTTGTTGCCGGAATGTTGCCTCACATGCCTAAAAGCCTGGTATGGATATTTTCTAAACGTTATATTGCAGGAGAAAGTATTGAGGACGGACTGAAGATCTCACGAGATTTAAACAGTGAGAAAGTCTTGGTTACAATTGATCTTCTGGGTGAATTTATTAAAGATTTGTCAGAAGCAGAAGAAAATAAGAATAACTACCTGAAAATCATAGATCGCTTTATGCTTGAAGGAATTCAGGGTAATTTTTCTGTGAAACCAACTTTCTTCGGATTGCTGATTGATAAAGAAGCCTGTTACAAAAATGTAAGGGAAGTTGTTGCAAAAGCTGCTGCCAATAAAAGTTTCGTCCGTATAGACATGGAGGATTCTCAATGTGTCGATATGGAATGGGAGTTATATTTTCGATTGAAAGAGGAATTCCCGAATCATGTTGGTCTGGTTTTACAAGCCTACATGCGAAGGACGCTTCCTGATTTGATGAAACTAAACGACAATGCCTCGTTAAAAGCACCTCATAATTTTCGTCTCTGCAAAGGGATTTATGTAGAGCCGGAAACTGTTGCCTATAAAGAATACCATGAAATAAGACAACATTATCTTGAAGATCTGGAGTATATGCTGACTCATGGAATTTATGTAGGCATTGCTACCCATGATAAGTATCTGGTAGAAAAAGCATTTGATTTACTTAAGAAATACAATGTGCCGAAAGATAAATATGAATTTCAGATGCTACTCGGGGTAACTCCTGATCTGCGTAAGAGAATTGTTGCTGCCGGCCATAAAATGAGGGTATATGTTCCTTATGGAAAAGATTGGTTCGGATATTGCACCCGGAGATTAAAAGAAAATCCGAAGATGGTAAATGATATTGTAAAAGCGCTATTCGTGAGAGGATAATACATTCTCCTTTTATAGAGGTTCATTTTTTACAGGCAGGAAAGGTATCGTCATCTCCCTGCCTGTTTTTTTATTTGTTGCATGCACGGCTGGTAATTCTTTATGTTAGTATGTCTGGAACGATTCGATGAAAGAAAAGTCCGTAATTCTTTGCATTTATCAGCTGATTATAATATCCTGAAGTGCTCTTTTCGGAACATGATGTGTCTCTTGTTCGTCTCTCCAGTATTTTGTGTCTCCATCTTTTATTTCTTCAATTACTACTTTCTCATTGGGTTTTCCTAATGCAATCACCATGATGATTTCCATAGTGCCCGGCAATTGAAGAATGTCATGTACTGCTCTTTTATTTATAGACTTAATGATACAACCGCCAAATCCATCCTCGTTTGCTCCCAGTAAAATGCTTTGAGCTGCAAACCCTTCGTCTGAGTTAGGCGATTCGCTAATTGTTTTATCGAGCAACATGACAATATAGGCAGAGGGGCGTTCTCCTTCTGCAGGACCATCCCATTCTTTAAGATATCCGGCCCATGCGAGATGCGGGAAAATCTTTGCATTGATCTCTGGAGTGTTCGAGATATAATATTTCAAGGGCTGTGCATTACGTGCAGAGGGAGAAAGTCTCGCAAGATTGATCCATTGTTCTATCGATTCCCGGTCGATTGAGATGCTTTGAACAAATCGACGGTAACTTCGGTTTCTTTGTATTAAATCTTTGATCATCATTTTTAAATATGAATTATGAATGCTACGTTTAATATGACAAAAGAAAAATCTCTTGATTCAGATAATATGGAGTTAAATTTACCAAAAAATGACAAATCTGTGCTCTCAAAAGCAGATACCTTCAATGAAATTGTTGAATACCGTCGCGCTGTTCGAATCTATGACCATTTGGTAAAATTCGATCCGGAGGTCGTAATGCGTTCTCTTGAGCGGGCTCTGCTTGCACCGAATAGTAGTAATCTTCAATTATGGGAGTTTCATCGCATTCAATCGCAAGAAGCTTTGGCTAAAATGACTGAATATTGTCTGGGGCAGAGTGCAGCGAAGACCGCAAATGAATTGGTCGTTGTTGTGGTCCGTAATGATAAGGCGCGTGAAAGGATGCGTTGGAACTATGATCTGATAAAACAATCTATTGGAGATCGAATTCCGAATGCGAAAGAAAAGGATGTATTGAATTATTATGGGAAACTCCTTCCCTTTGTGTATGCCAACGATTATTTTAATATCTGGGGGAAGGTCAAAAATCTTTTAATGTGGGGAATTTCATTTGTAAGACCCATTATGCGGAAAATTGATCGTAATGAGATTCGAATTATGGGACATAAAAGTGCTGCCCTGGCTGCACAAACTTTCATGCTTTCTCTGGCGGCCGAAGGTTATGATTCTTGTCCTATGGAAGGAATTGATGCAATTCGGATACGCAAATTTCTTGGATTGCCAAGAAAAGCAGAAGTGAGTATGGTAATTAGTGTAGGAATTCGTAAGTCAGAGGGAGTATATGCCTCTCGTTCGCGGGTCGATAGTAAGGATGTTATTTTCGAGCATTGATCGATTCGTTACTCATGTACTTTCCCTGACTCATAGATAGTGGTTGTTTATGTTTTCTGTGAAGTCGTAGTGTTTGGTAGGTAAGACTTATTGGCTCGGGATTCCTAAATGCCTGGATATTGGGTTTTCCCCCCAGGAAACACTGCTGATATGTTTTTGTAATTTTAAAATTATGTTCTCCAGGGAAGGTTGTGTGGTTAAAAAATATTCCTGTTTTGCTGCATGGAAATGTGATGTGTTCAGTAAATGTTTTTAATAAAGAGAACCCAACAAAATGCATATTGTTGGCGTGTGATGACTTTCTTATTGAGTCATTTTTGAAATTTTACTATGTTAGAAAATAAAAACAGAAGGCTGCCTTTTTAGACAGCCTTCTGTTTTTTATCTCTGATTCAAGATTCAAACATGGTTTAATCTTTCTTCTTTTGTTGTGTGTATGCTCTGAAATAAAGAATAAGATTTAGAACTCAGATTTTTGATGAATCAGATTGAGAGTCGTGGAAGAGATCAAAATCTCTTCTCAATAACAGACCAATCGACAATTTTCCAAAAGTCATCGATGTAAGCCGGCCTTGCATTTTGTTTGTCAAGATAATAGGCATGTTCCCAAACATCACAGGTGAAAATAGGAGTCAAGCTATGCTTTAATGGTGTTCCGGCATTGCTTTCCTGACTAATAACTAATTTGCCCTGAGCATCTTTTGACAGCCATGCCCAGCCTGAACCAAATAAGGTAGCTGCGGCTTTAGTGAATTGTTCTTTGAACGCGTCAAAGGATCCGAAATCACGTACAATTGCTTCTGCAAGTGCACCTTCGGGAGCATGCTTTCCGTTTGGTGAAAACTGGAAAAAGTAGAAGGTGTGATTCCATACTTGAGCTGCATTGTTGAAAATGCCTCCCTCTGATTTTGTGACGATAGTTTCAAGGCTTGCATTTTCAAATTCAGTGCCTTTTATTAGATTGTTCAGGTTTGTTACATATGCCTGATGATGTTTTCCATGATGAAATTCCAGAGTCCTTTTGCTGATTACTGGCTCAAGAGCGTCAAGCTCATACGGAAGTTTTGGTAATTCAAAAGTCATGATCTATATTTTTTTGTTAAACATTCTCTTGGTGAATAATTATTTCTGAATAAATTTAACAGAAGAAGATGAAGAAAGTTTGAGCGAGATATCTATAGAATGCAATTTAGATCAATTTTGAATAACTGGAAAGGATGAATCATTTAGTTACCAAGCTGTTATGTGGTCATTCTTTTTTGGAAAAATTTATCGTAAATTTGGTGAAATCGGTGTGTCAGAAGATGTATTCTGATTTTAGTAAAGCACATCCTTAACAGCACCAATGTTAATCTACCCTTTTATTACCGTTCCTTTACCTGCTAGGGTAGTTAAGCGGTAAAGCAACCCTAAATTAAACAAGGTGTTGGTATGAGTTTAAATATCTGAGTTGGTTCTTAGGATCGGGGAGGATAAGCATTAGATCAATGGAAGATTCCCCGAGTCTTATTCAGTATGTTAAAATTCAATGGTAAGTTGGATCGCATCATCTGTGGACTCAGTATTCAAATTTGAAAAAGTAAGTCCAAGCAATCGAACTCCGCGGAATAGTTCATTTTTGCAGTTAAGTAGTAATTCCATTGCGGTGGATTTCATTTGCTCTTTTTGAGTAATAAAGGATTGAAATGTCTTGCTCCTGGTGTTTTGTTCGAAATCGGCATATTTTATTTTCAAAGTCAACGTCTTTCCGAAAGTTTTTCGTTTGTCCATCCGAACCCATAGTTCTTCTCCAATCTCGTTGAGCTTGCCGTTTAATGTTGTCAGATCAGAAAAATCCTGATCGAACGTTTCTTCTGTTCCTATTGATTTCCGGATATAAGTAGGATTGACCGGACGATTGTCGATCCCTCGGGCGATATCGTAGTAGTAGTTTCCGGTTTTTCCAAATAGACGGATCAGGTCCATGCGCTCCAGCTTCTGAAGGTCTTGTCCCGTTCTGATTCCTATTCGATGAAATTTTTCTGCAGTAACCTTTCCGACTCCAAAGAATTTTTCGATTTCAAGATTGCTGATAAATGTATTGGCATCGGCCGGGGTAACAACAAATATTCCGTTCGGCTTTTTTATATCCGAGGCAACTTTAGCCAGAAATTTATTAAAAGAGACACCCGCTGATGCGGTTAGCTTTGTCGTGTCTAATATTCGTTGTTTGATCTCAAGAGCAATGAGTGTTGCCGAAGGTCTGCCTTTTTTGTGATATGTAACGTCAAGGAATGCTTCATCGAGAGACAAGGGTTCGACCAGATCGGTATATTCAGAGAAGATAGACTGAATTTGACGGGAAACTTCTTTGTAAACATCGAAGTGAGGTTTTACAAAAATTAATCCCGGACATTTTTTCTTTGCAAGTTGGGAGGCCATTGCAGAATGAATCCCATATTTTCGGGCTTCGTAGCTTGCGGTAGCCACAACACCTCTGGGGTCGGGACTGCCAACCGCAATTGGTTTCCCCCGGAGTGAGGGATTATCGCGTTGCTCAATAGATGCGAAAAAAGCATCCATGTCGATGTGGATGATTTTTCGGTTCGACTCCATCTGTTTAAACGAATTAGTGCAACCAGTTAAGCATCCAATGGACAATCGATGGGGTAAACAGAGCTGTCAGAATTCCGTTTAAAGCCATTCCTAATCCACCAAAAGCACTATATTCCCTTCCGTGGTGAGAGATCCAAGCTGTTCCAACTCCATGCGATGCTGCGCCTACACCCAATCCGATTGCTTTGGGATCCTTAATGCGAAGCAATTTCATGAAGCTCATTCCAAACATTGCACCGAAGATTCCGACTGTTATTACGATTGCAGCTGTCAATGGAGGAATTCCTCCTATCTGGTGTGAAATCTCCATGGCAATTGGCGTTGTTACTGATTTAGGCGCGAGTGAAAGCATTACTTCGCGTGATCCTCCCAATGACCAGGCAATGAGAACGACTGATACAATCCCTGCGATACTTCCTGTTGTCATTGCTAAGAGAATCTTCCAGATTTCCTTTTTAACTTTTCGGAGATTCAGGTACAATGGCAACCCGAGTGCAACAACCGAAGGCCCCAGCCAAAAGCTGATGATCTTGGTGTTCTGACTGTACGCTTCATATGGAATGCCGGTTACATACAATATCACAATCAATCCGACAATGGTTAACAATATCGGATTCAAAAAAGAATAATTAAAGCGGATGTAAAGTTTTCGCATCAGAATATAAAACAGGAGCGTTATCGTGAGATGGAAGAGGGGTGAGCTAATTATTTCCTTCATGATTTTTATTCTTTGATTGACTGAGAAGACCGACTACGGCCATGACAATAAAGATACTGACAATAACACTCACTGAGATCGGAAGCCATTCTTTGCGAAGTATGTCGAAATAGCACATCGTTCCGACACCCGCCGGGATAAAAAACATTGCCATGTTCTCAATTAGGAAATTGGATGCTTTCTCTATTTGATCGACTTTGATCCATTTGAGTTCAAGGGTCGCTACCAACATGATCATCCCGATAATACTTCCGGGGACCGGCAAACCGGTGAGGATTGTAATCGCTTCTCCTGCCAGCCAGAACGCAAGAATAATGGTGATTTGTTTAATTGCTTTCATTTCTTTTAGTCTGTGAAAGAGTTGCAAAAATAGAAGTTTATCCTGCAGGATAAGAAAAGAGCCTCCTATTCCTGTAGCAATGTTAACATGAGGTTTGCTTTCGATGATGTTTTGTACGGCAAGGGTCTTAATCTGGATTCGGTATAATCTTTTTACTTTTTTACGAATTTTTGGAGATTAACTAAGGTGAAATTTTTGTTTTTAAAGTGGCTGATTTAAAGTGTTGATGTAAGGTGGAATGATAAAAAATATGATTTAAGATAGAAAAATATTGAATTTGCGAGCTAAATCTTTATAAAATAAGAGTAGAATTGACTTGTTTGATTTGAATATAATATAAGTAAAGGATATTATAGAGGTGAATTAAAGAATTGCTATACTTTTGATTTTAGTAATAAGATATATTGTTGGATTGATTTAATAATAAATATCCGGAATGGAATTGTGCCAATTTAATAATTTATAAATCAATTGTTTGTTAGGAGATAAATGTTCCAAGCTGTAATAGGTTAGATGGAAATCCTGAGATAGGTTTTGCTGGAATAAAACATGGGTGCATTAAATTTCTTCAAGTAAACAAAATAAAAATAATAAATAAAAAATTATCAATATTTTCTTTAGATAAATGATTCATAATTTTTCAATTTCAATTATTAATTAATTTGTCTCTGTGAAATATTTAATTAGTTTTGTTTTCTATTCAGATAGGACGTATTCTCGATAAAAGGGGTTTTCACAAGTCTTGGGTAAGTCTAGCACGTTACAGTTTGTAATATGAATAATATTCTGATAGGTATGCCTAGTTGTATGCTTGTCATAATGAATATTAATGTGTTGTATATGTGAAAAAATTTAATATTAAATGATTAATATTAAACTAATTAAATTATTATTTGTTTGTGCGTTTTGTTGTTTTAATTTTCTGGTTTTCGCTCAGTCCTCATCGACTGAACAGGTGTCTGGGAATAATCCGATAAGCACTGCAGTGCCTTTTTTAAGTGTGAATCCTGATGCACGGCATAATGCAATGGGGGGTGTGGGGGTAGCTACATCACCCGATGCAACATCAGAATATTGGAACCCTTCGAAGTATGCATTTGTTGAAGAAAAGTATGGAATTGCACTTACTTATACGCCCTGGCTGCGGAAGTTAGTAAATGGCATTAGTCTAACTTACCTTTCCGGATTTTATAAAATTGACAATAATCAGACATTTGGATCTTCGTTGCGTTATTTCTCAATGGGAAGCATTCAGTTGACAGATAACGACGGCACCAATATTGCTTCAGTTAGCCCCAATGAATTTGCATTTGATGTCAGTTATTCTAAAAAACTTTCTGATTGTATTTCTGGAGGTGTAGCGTTGCGTTATATCCATTCGGGACTTCCTGCGGGAATAGGAACTGGTACTTATGTTTCAGGGAATGCATTTGCGGCTGACATATCTTTCTTTTACAAAAACAAGTTGGATGATCAGTCATCTATTGCTGCAGGTGTGAATCTTTCCAATATTGGTTCGAAGATATCATATTATAATGGGCAGAATAAAGAATTCCTTCCGGCGAATTTCCGGTTTGGATCGACTTATTCATTAGATATTGATAATCTGAATTCTCTCTCTTTCTCCCTAGACTGCAACAAGCTATTAGTTCCAACCCCATATGTTGCAACTTCTGTCTCTGAAGATAACAATCTCATAGTTTCAAAAAATAATAATACCAATAAATCGGTTATAAGTGCACTCTTCAGTTCTTTTACTGATGCTCCGGGTGGTTTAAAAGAAGAACTGCAGGAAATCTGTATGTCGACTGGTGTGGAGTATTGGTATGATCATAAGTTCGCTGGACGTATTGGGTATTCTTATGAAAATCAGAATAAAGGGAATCGAAAATATTTTTCTCTTGGTGTAGGAGCGAAGACGAATATTTGTTCAATCGATCTCTCGTATCTGTTGCCTTTGCGTGCCAATAATTCGTTGGCGAATACTTTTTGCATTTCACTATTATTTGATATTAACAATTTTAGACAACTCAATTAAGTGAAATAAGCAGGTAATTAGTTAAGAATACAATGAGGCTCTTTTGAAAACGAGCTAATTAGATAATTGCAATTGAATAGTAAAATGGAGATATGGAAAATAGAATAAAGAAAACGATGGTTGGCTTAATGTTGTTTTTCTGTATTGCCACAATACAAGCACAACAGGTTGTCTCTCCGGTAGGAGGTGATTCTAAAGGAAGTGGCGGAAGTATAAGCTATACGGTAGGCCAGGTTGCTTATTCTGCAATATTGAAAACTGAAGGATTAGTGAGTGAAGGAGTGCAACAGGCTTATGAGATATATGTTATAAAATCGACTACTGATGATATAACTCTTCGTTGTTCTGTTTTCCCCAATCCGACGGTTGATAATATAATATTGAAAAT
>JAUZOB010000349.1 GCA_030706665.1 Bacteroidota bacterium | reverse complement strand
GTTTGTTGTTGCCCACATTCGCATTCCCTCTGATATGACCTTTTACCTGCGATTCGGCACCTCCCATGCTGATCAGCATCGAGTAGGTTAGGAGTTCACGGGTTTTCACATCAAGTCCGTTTCGTGTCTGATAATCGCCAAAACAGTTGTCTGACAAGAAGTGCTGGAAGTGTAACTGATTTTTTGGAGATTGTTCGTATAGTTTATCGATCACATCTCCGAAAATTGCTTTTTGAAGCGCCAATCCTTTTTCAAATCTGTTTTCGTGGTTAGTGGTAGATTGTCCTTCTAATGGAAGTTTTATTCCTCGTTGTGTCATGACATCATTTGTGATATGAATAAAATCAATCACTTTCGCAATTCCCACATAGGGTACCGCCTGATAAAGAATTTCCTTGCATTCAATCGGAGTAACGCCTACGTTAAGTGCTGCACCCAACATTGCACGATACTCAAACTGAGCCTGACAGGCTATGGTTGAAGCCAGGATCACCATCAAGCGGGTTTTTGTATTCAGATTATCATGACTGATCACTTCATCGAAGGCAAAATTATCAAATACCTCAATCAGTTCGGGATCTGTAATTTTGACTTTGGATTTATACCCCGGAAATATTTCTTCGTGGTTGCGGATGGCGGCCTCAGTGAGTTTTGGTTCATTGACAAGCTGAGATTCTGTTTGGCTATAGCTATTGTAATCTTTATCACTCACCGGCTCAAGCCATTCGGCAGGTCCGGCATTCGTGTTCACTTCCACAGCAATATGAGCAAACCAACTGGACGGAGTGGCACCATGCCAGTGTTTTACATTGGGCGCAATTTTCACTACATCTCCGGGATGAAGTAATTGTATCGGCTTTCCTTCTTCCTGATAATAACCTTCACCTGCCGTTACTAGCAGTAATTGTCCGCCTGGATGCTTATGCCAATTGTTTCGGCAACCTGGTTCAAAAGTCACATTTGCCATCGGGCAGTTGAAAATATTGTCCTTCTCTACTAACCATTGTAACCATACTCTCCCTGTGAAATAGTTACTCTTAAACTCCTCTCCCTGAGGAAATATATTGCTAAATACTTGTTGTTTTGTCTCCATCTTTTTATCTTTCGGAATACTCTTCCCATAAGAACTGGGAAGAAGGGTTAGTGTAAACACCACGACCAGCGCCAGTTTGTGTGCTCTTAGCATATTAAACATGGACTTGAACATTTTTCTCAGAATGCTCTTTCCAAAATCTTACGGCTTACGTCCAATGTAATTTTTCCGGTTTCAGAAAGGGCTGTCATTCCGTGGGCTTCAAGCTGAGCGACAACATCATTGATGGCAGAAGCTTCTACTCCATATTCCGACAGATGGGTTTTGATTCCCAGACTTTCAAAAAAATCTCTGGTTTTGTTTATTGCCAACTCTATTTTTTCGTCATCACTTCCAGAAATTATATTCCATACCCTTTCTGCATATTGCAATAATTTGGCTTGTTTTTGCGCTTTCATTTCAGCTAAAACTGCGGGATAAATTATCGCCAGTGTCTGTCCGTGATCAATACCGAATAAAGCTGTAAGTTCATGTCCAATCATGTGTGTTGCCCAGTCTTGTGGGACACCAGCAGCAATAACGCCATTCAATGCCATCGTGGCACTCCATACCATGTTGGCTCGTGCTTCATAATTGTCGGGTTGTTCAACATTGATTTTGCCTATTTCAATCAATGTTTGAAGAATTCCTTCTGCCATACGATCCTGTACCCGGGCATCAACCGGAAAAGTAATGTATTGCTCTGCCGTATGAACAAATGCATCCACAATTCCATTAGCAACCTGTTTAGCTGGCAATGTGAATGTAATCGTAGGATCGAGTACCGAGAATTTAGGATAAACCATACTACTCATTACAGGAAATTTTCCTTTTCCGTGACTAATTACTGCTCCATCATTCATTTCAGAACCTGTAGCAGGTAATGTCAGTACGACACCAATAGGAAGAACTTTTTCAACCACCTCATGGGTAATGGATTGAAATCCAAATTTAAGCAGGTCTGTAGCATCTCTATTGTAGAATGATGCCAAAGAAATAAACTTGGTTCCGTCAATAACCGAACCTCCGCCCACAGCCATGAGGAATGTGATACCTTCAGTACGAATAACCTCTACAGCCTTCATCAAAGTTTCGTAATGAGGATTGGGCTCAATACCACCGAATTCAAGCACTTCACGGTTGCCCAGTGCATTTTTTACACGGTCGATTACGCCATTGCGTTTAGCACTGCCTCCTCCGTATGTTATTAACACTTTAGCATCTGCCGGAACATATCCGTTGATGTTAGTAATCTGATCTTTCCCAAACAAAATGGTTGTTGGATTGTGAAAAATAAAGTTATACATAGTCGATTATTTCTAATAATTAGATATTTATTTTATACGATGCAAAATTATGACGAAAGCCATCATATGTGTTTTTCTCTACGGCTCAATATATTTTGCTGAAAAGCTCACATTGATATGTTGCTTTTGCATCTGTTTTACGTAGTCAGAGTGTGATGTGTTTTCTATTATACCCGATAGAGTGTAAATTAATTTGTGGAAGATATAATAATACCCATTCGGGTATTATATTAAAGCATTTGTAAATCAGATTTTCCTATATAATTTATACTTTTGGATCAATTTTATAATTAAGATGCATAATCAATCTCTTAATCTTATGAAAAAGATATTTTCATTAGTGATAATGCTGGTTTTGGTTGCCGGTATTGCTGGAGCACAGACTCCAATTATTACAAAAGCTGATTTAAAAAAGCAGGGTAAAGAATTAAAAGCAGTTGCAAAACAAACAGGTAAAAACATTAAAGCTGATTGCATAAAACAAGTAGCTACTCAAAAGAATCAGGTCAAAAATGCTTATAAAACAAAGTCCGACTCTGCTAAAGCTGTAACCACTATTAAAACGGCTGCTAAGGTTAATAAAGCAACGACTAAAGTTAACAAGGCTGCAACCAAAGTCAATAAAGCAGTTGCCAGAGTTAATAACGTAGCTACTCAAATTAATAATGCTAGTGTGAAATAAATAGAAAGCATACTTTGAGTAAGCTTTTCGAAATGTAGTCTATTCCCAAAAGGCCTGTAAAGATGATCTCTTACAGGCCTTTTTTATTCTTATTGGATTCAACAGCCAATCAATACAAAAGGAGGCTGTTTTAGATGATCTATTTGAATTAAAGAGGATTCGGACGTTCTTCAAGTCCTGTGATTGGTAATTACAAAATAGGCAGAATGATGATGGTCCTGGCTTTTAGAGCTTCAGGAATCAAGTCAATTCGGACTCTTGTCATTAATTAATCTATTATATCAGCAACATGTATGGAATCATGTACGGAATCATGTATGGAATCATGTACGGTTCCACATCTTTCTCCTATTAAAAATTTGCAGGTGATTTTTCAGGATGTATTGATGTCATAAGCTGACAAATATGACATCGGTAAATTTAT